>JACZJQ010000346.1 GCA_014860455.1 Bryobacteraceae bacterium
CGAATGCCTACTTCGACTCGCTCGGGATTCCGAGACTGACTGTAGGCGGATAGCTCAACCCGCCGAACCGCCGGATGCGGACCCGCATGTCCGGTGGTGTGGGAGGGGAGGAGCCGCGAGGCTTCCCCCTATCCCGATTTCTACGTCGATGCGGGCTACGGCAGGCGGGCGAGCCAGTCGTAGACCCGGTGCTGCAATTGAATGGGGATGCGGTTGAAGTCGTCCGGAGTCCAGACAGTCAACTCGGTTCCGAGCATCCGGTATACGCCGGTCGGAGCTTCCAGGACAGATCTGACGTCATCGATCCGGGCGTAGCGATCCTTGGTGGGGGCGACGATCAGGGTGGGCTTCGGGGCGGCCAGGGCGACGATTTCGTCGTAGTCTACGGGCAGGCGGTCTTCGCTGCCGGTGAAAAAGCCGAGCCGCGGCATGAGGCCGTGAAGGTGGGAGTAATGGCGGATGCCTTCGGTCCCTTTGTCCGGCGTGCTGAGCCGAAGCGGATCGACGCCGCTGATTGCAGCCACGCCGCGCACGTTGTCGTCCAACGCTGCCGTGATCAGGCCGACCTTCGCGCCGAGAGAGTAGCCGAGCAGGTAGACCCTGTCGGGATCGATCACATCCAGGCCGCGGACGGCGTCGATCGCGGCGCGCGTATCGGCCACCATCTTGCCCATGAGAGACCACTTCGGGTAGCGCTCATAGAACCGCGTGGCATCGAGCACCCGCGTACCGAAGCCGATCTGGTCGAACGCCAGCACGGCCAATCCGCGCTTCACCAGCCCGGGGAAGTTGGGCTTGCGCTCCTGCGCATAGCCGCTGCCCGAAGTCCAGGGTGAAGCCGCCGACCAGCCGTTCTGGTAGGTGTAGGGGTGCAGCCAGATGACTACCGGAAGCTTGCCGGGCTTCGGCTTGCCGGCATCGCCGAGCGGGTAGAACAGCGTCGCCTGCAAGTCGTCACCGAAGCCGATGAGGCTGACACCCACGCCGTCCTTCGCCAGCCGGGCAGAAAGCGGGCTGTTCGGGGTGGGGCGGTTGAACAGGCCGGCGAGCCAGCCCGGATCGGTCATTGGAGCGCGTCCGGCCAGTTCGTTTCTCGCGGGAAAGCGCAGGCCGGCGGGTTCCTCGCCGAGCGCCCAGAACAGGTTCCGGCGGAGTTCTTCGCGGCGGGCCGGCCACGCTTGGCGGGTGGCGGCGGACTTCACGGTGGCGCCTGTCTCCCGTACCGGGTACTTCACCGGATCAATCGCCTCGCCCGAGAGACGCTTCCATTGGTCGAACGTGTAGCCGTGGGTCCAGGTCTCCCACTTGGGAAATGGCTTGCGCTTGAAGACGGTGTCGAAGAAGTCGATGAAGTTCTCGAGGTCGCCGGCCGTGGTGGGATGCTCGCCAGCGCGCAGATGCAGCCAGAGATTGCCGCTGCCGAGAAAATCGTAGACGCGCTGGGCGGCGCGGTAGCCTTGCTCGAAGCCGAACGGGTTGCCGGCGGATTCCGAGTAGGCTGCGTACAACATGCAACCTCGGGGCGCCACCAGCGCCATCAGCGTGTGCTGGTCGACGGGCAGTTTGTCTTCCCGCCCGGCGAAGAACCGCAGGCGTGGCGAGAACCAGTGTGCTTGCGCGCCAGTGAGCAGTTGAATGCTCTCGTTCGAAAACATATCGGTTGTGTAGCGCCAGGGGTCGGACTCGCCGGTGTTGCCGCTGGACGGGATGACTGCCCCGATGCGTTCGTCGAAGGCCGCGGCCAGCAGCGCCATCTTGCCGTTGCGGGAATGGCCGGCGAGGCCGATCTTATCTTTGTCCACCTCGGGCAGGGTGAAGAGATAGTCCACGGCCCTCATGCCGGCCCAGGCCCAGCGGGCGAGGACTGGGAAATCGTAGTCCGGGTACAGTTCGACGTATTTGTCGGAGTCGTCGTCGTTGCCGTACATGGGGTCGGCGGCATAGTAGATGCAGCCGATGTAGCCGCGGCGGACGGCCGTTGCCACCCACGGGCGGGTGCGGGGGTGGTTGGTCATGAAGACGGGGAACGGACCCTTGCCAGGAGGGATCATCAATTGCACCCGCAGAGTGCCGCGGTGGCCCGGGCCGAATTCCAGGCGGACATGGCGGATGGTGACGTCTCCCTCTTTCTCCGATCCCGTCACCACGGCGCGCAGGTTGTCCGGCGCCGGCGGCATGTGGCCGAACATCCACTGCTCGATCTGAGCCCGCAGCCATTTCTTCTGAGCCAGCCAGTCGGCCGTCGTGCGGACGGGCCGTGTCCGGCCGTTCTCATGCATGAGCAGCGGGTCGGGAAGCCCGGCGATTGACGGCATGGAATCGAAGTCCGGCGGCAGTTCGCCGGTGCGCCGAACCCAGTCCTCCCAGGTCTTGTCGTGCGCGTTGATGCGGCCGGTGGGCGGGGTCCGGCTTGGGAGAAACGTCTTCAAGAAATGGTCGAGGTCGCGCTTGCGCCTCTCGACGGATTCCACCTGAGCGTTGGCTGTTCCCGCGAAAGAGAGGACAGCGATGAGTGCGGCGATACATCTCAGTGTCATATCAGATCCTTTGGTAGAGTCTACCCTTACTGGCGGCGGCGGTGAGCAAGTGGCCGGACGGAGGGGACTCCAGCGCGATTGTTCGAACGTGGCCAAGGCGAGTCCGTGCAGCCGGATGGAATCCGCCTTCGAACAATGCCGCATATAATTGGCACTGAAAGCCCAACGCAGAGGTATTGGTCCATGAACCGCCGATCCTTTCTCTCATCCGTCGCCGTGGGTGCTGTGGCCCTGCTCAAAGCCCGGGCGCCGCAGCGTCCCAACATTCTCTTCATCCTGGCAGACGATCTCGGCTACGGCGACCTCGGCTGTTACGGCCAGAGCCAGATCCAGACGCCGAACCTCGACCGCCTTGCCGCGGACGGCATGCGCTTCACGCAGGCGTACGCCGGGGCGACGGTTTGCGCGCCATCGCGCTGCTGCCTGATGACGGGCAAGCACACGGGTCATGCCACGGTGCGCGGCAACAAGAAGCCCGAGGTCGGGCTGCGACCGGATGAGCCGACTGTCGCCTCGCTGCTCAAGGGCGCGGGCTACAGCACTGCCCTGTTCGGCAAGTGGGGCCTGGGCGGGCCGGGCACAGGGTCGGTGCCGAACACGCACGGCTTCGAGAGTTTCTACGGGTATCTCGACCAGCAGCATGCCCACAATTCCTATCCCGAGCATCTGTGGGACAACCAGAACGAGGTGATGCTGACGGGCAACTGGTTCTGGCAAAAAAAACAGTTTTCCAACGACTTGTTTACGGCGCGGGCGCTCGGCTTCCTGGAAGACCAAAGTGCCGCCGCCCCGTTCTTCCTCTACCTGCCCTACACCATCCCGCACGCCAACAACGAACTCGGCGCGTTCCAGGCCAACGGCATGGAGAATCCCGATTTCGGCCCCTATGGGTCGAAGGCGTGGCCTGAGGTGGAAAAGACGTTCGCCGCTTCCATCACCCGCCTGGACTCCGACATCGGCCGCGTTCTGTCACTGCTCGACAAGCGCGGCCTCTCTGAGAACACTCTCGTGCTGTTCTCGTCAGACAATGGCCCGCACAAAGAGGGCAATCACGACGCGAAGTTCTTTGAAAGCTCCGGCGGGGTCCGCGGCACGAAGCGAGACTTGACCGACGGCGGCATCCGCGTGCCGGCCATGGCGCGCTGGAGAGGCCGCATCCGGCCAGGGCAAGTGAGCCAGGCGCCGTGGGCGTTCTGGGACATCCTGCCGACGGCGTGCGAACTGGCGGGTGTTGCCCCGCCCAAGGGCATTGACGGCCGCAGCATTGTGCCAACGCTCATGGAGGGCAAGACGGTTGCGCGCGACTACTTCTACTGGGAGTTCCATGAAGGCGGCTTCGCACAGGCGATCCGCAAGGACAACTGGAAACTGATCCGGCAGAAGCCGAAGTTCGAAATCGAACTCTACGACCTGGCGACGGATCCGAGGGAGCGGCGCAACCTGGCCGCCGAGCGCAAGGACATCACGCAGACGCTGCTGCCGCTTTTCCGCGAGGCCAGGACCGACAACCCGAACTTCCCGGTGAAGCCTCAACCGAGGAGGCCGGGCGCCTAAGGGAGTTTCGCCCTGAGCGGTCCGAGCCTGTTTGAATGCGCGGCCAGCCGTCCGTCGACAAACAGGCGCAGGCCGGCGCCGCGTTTGAACTTGCTCCCCGTCCGGTCCCAGAGGATGGTGAGCGCGTGGCCGTGATAGGGGACGCCTTCGAGACAGAACCAGTCCCAGGCGCCCGCTGGAATCAATGGGTGGAGTTCGACGGTGCTATCAGCACGCGGCCGCAACCCGGCCAGGCCGGTGATGAGGAGGTCGGCGAAACTGGAGTGGTTGTAGTGGTCGCCGCGGCCGTAGAACGTGTTCTTCGTGATCTTCCTTGAACGGGCGTGCCAGGCGCCGGTAAGAGGGTTGAGGTTCTCATCGACGAACGCGATGCGGCGGCCATCGGGAAGTACGAGCCGGTGGCTGCGGGCGTAGATGACAAAGGTCTTGAAGTAATCGTCGATCGTGATTGCGCGTTGCGGACCCTGCTGCAGCAGGTTGGCCAGCGCCTTCAAAGTGATTGTCGTTGCGAACGGCCAACTGGGCCCGTTCCACTGGCAGTCGTCGCCGGACTCGGCGATGGCGAAACCCGGATGACGGCGCTCGGCGGTGGTCGGTCCGAATGGGGCGAAGAAGCCCTCAGGGTCCATTAATTGCTTCCAGGACTGCTCGAATCCGCGGCCCTTCGAGGGCAGGCCGAACATCCATGGAGTGAATCCGATGGCTTCGCGGACATTGGCCAAGCCGCCTGATTCCAGGCGTGTTTCGAAGAATTTGCGATCAGGGTTCCACAGTTCCTTTTCGACCAAGCGCTTGAGCGCCGCAGCCTTGGCGTCGAACCGCCTGGCGGTGTCCGGCCTGCCTGCGAGTTGCGCCATGCGGGCGATGGCCCAGGCGTTGCCGTACATATAGCTGTTGATCGAGGGCCGGGCGTTCTTCGCTTTCCTGCCGCCGGAGATGGACTCCTCCATGCCGTCGCGGACATCGTGCTGCCAGAACAGGCCGGAATCCAGCAGTCGCTCTTTTTCCCAGGTTTCATAATCGAGGACAAGCGCTTCAAACAAATCAAGCATTGCCTGTTTCCGGCCGCCGGCGAGATAGCGCTCGTAAACCGCGGCGGCGGTCCAGTTGGAGAACTGATGGTAGTGTCGGTGCAAGCCGCCGGATGCGGGGCGCAGCCAGAAGTCCAGATAGCTGTCGATGTAGCGCGGATCGCGGAGCCAGCGACCTTCGGCGATGTGGTGGCCCAGGGCGCAACTGATGGCGTTATGGTCGGTTGCGTGTTTCACCGGACGGAGGAATTCGGTGAGGATGAATCCATCGGGAGTCTTCCGGATGTGTTTGCGAAAGGCCCACCAGCGGTAGTACCAGGTGCGCTCGACGTCCGGGTCAGGGCAAGAAAGGAAGGGGATTTTCTCCTTGAGCCACTCCCAACTCTGGCTGTCGGGGACGAACGAGGCGACATCGGGGGTGGGGACGGCGTTGAACTCCTCGACGTAGTGGCGGAACGCATCGCGGTCGAGCACCGCGGGGGGCGCGGCGGCACAGATGCCGCAGATGAGCAAGGCCAGGCTTCGCACGGGAGAAACCAACATATCGCGGGCATGGTTGCGAGCCAACCCGCCCGGGATGCCGGCAGAGGGTCCATGCGAACAATGAGCGTTGTCTTTCACTCAAACGGGCTATACTCTTTAGGTCTATGCGAACCTCGGAGGGGGGGGCGCGGCGGCTTGACCCCTGGTTCAGGTGGCTGTGTGTCCTCGGGATGTTGACATCATCGATGCTATCCGCTCAGGACCGCACAAGCACGTTGCAGGGGGCCGTGCTTGATCCGTCGGGCCTGCCTGTGAGGCAGGCGTCGGTCGAGATTCTGGACACGGCACGCAACGCCGCGCGCCAGAGCAGCACCGATGTCGAGGGCAACTATGTATTCCGTACGCTGGAGGTCGGCGCCTACCGCGTCCGCGTTTCGGCCGCCGGTTTGAAGTCCAACATCCAGACAGGCGTGGCGCTTGAAGTCAGCCGTGTTACCCGGCTCATCCACAGGATGGAACTTGGCGATACGCGGGAGAGCGTCAGTGTCGAGGGTGAAGGACAACTGGTAGATACGCATGCGTCGGTGGTGTCCTCATTCGTCAACTCCAAGGCGATTGCGGAACTGCCGCTCAACGGCCGGGACTACATTCGCCTGGCCGCGCTCGATGCCGGCGTGCCCGTGGCCAGGGCGCAGGGTTCGACGGTTTTCAATGGCTACGGCCTGCCGCTGAGCGTCGCCGGATCGCGTCCCTATCAGAACCACTTCCGCATGGACGGGGTGACGCAGAGCAGTTACAACAACGCGACGCCCGGCTCGATCAACGGCGTCAATCTTGGCACCGACGCCGTCCGCGAGTTCAGCGTCATCGCCGGACCCTATAGCGCGCGTTATGGCCGTTCAGCGGGCGGGATCGTGAATGCCGTCACCCGGTCTGGCGGCAACGAACTGCACGGCGGCCTGTTCTGGTTCCACCGCAACGACAATCTCGATGCCCGCAACTTCTTTGACAAGGCGAACAAGCCGGAGTTCCGGCGCCATCAGTTTGGCGGAACCCTCGGCGGGCCAATCCGGCGAGACCGGACCTTCTTCTTTCTGAATGCCGAAGAGTTCAGGGAAGTCCGCGGATTCACCAACCAGGACACGACAATCACCGCCGATGCCCGCGCGGGACGCATGGTCAGCGGCCAGATCCAGGTGCATCCCGTGATGGCCAAGGTGGCCGCGCTCTATCCTCTGCCCAACGCCGATCAGTTTGGCGACACAGGCCTTTACGTCTACTCAAACGACCAGACGGGCAGGGAGCGCTTCTACTTCGGCAGGCTCGACCACATGATCGGCGATCAAGACCGCCTGTTCGCCCGTTACAGCATCTCGGACGGTTCGCGCGCCTTCCTCACCGCGTTCGGCATTGGGACTCAAACCAACAAGACGCGTATGCACTCGGCGGCTGTCGAGCACACCCATGTCTTTTCGCCGGCCCTGCTGAACGTCGTCCGGGCCGGTTTTCTGCGCAACCCGAGCATCGACGGTGAGACGGTGACCAACAACCCGGCCACGGATGACCCATCACTGGCGTTTCTTCCCACACGCGGTTCAATCGGCGTCATCGAAGTGATCGGGTTGACCGTGTTTCCCGGCGGCACCGGCGCCCCGGACGTGAATCGCCACGTCTTCACTTCCTATCAATTGGACGACGACCTGACCTACACGCGCGGCCGCCACACCTTCAGCTTCGGCGGGCGCATCGAGCGAACCCATTACAACCTCGACAGCCAGAACTCCTCCAGCGGTGAATACCGGTTCCGTGATCTGCGCACATTCCTACTGAACCAGGCTGAACGGTTCCGCGCCCAGATGCCGGGATCCGATACCATCAGAGGCTTCCGGCAATCCATCTTGGGCCTGCATGCCGAAGATTCATGGCGGCTGGCCAGCCGCCTGACACTGGACATCGGGGCGCGCTACGAGTGGGCCAGTGTGCCGGTCGAGGTGAACGGCAAGATCGCGACGATGGACAGGCTCACCGACTTGGCGCCGCGCGTCGGCAACCCGCTGTACCGTAACCCTTCGGGCCGGGGCATTGCGCCTCGCGCGGGCATCGCGCTGGATGTCTTTGGAAGCGGCAGGACGATCCTGCGTTCCGGCTACGGCATCTTTGCAGACCTGATGCTGTCGCAGTTCATGGTCCGGTTTGGAGTGCGTAACCCGCCATTCTTTCTCCGCGGCAACACAAGGAAACTGACCATCGGGGGATTCCCGACTCAGGGTTACCAGGCCCTCAATGTGCCATCCACCGCCGAACTGCAAGCCGAGATCCTGGCTGCCCCAAGCGGCCAGCCTTACGTCCAGCAGTGGAGCTTCACGCTTGAGCAGCGTTTAACTGAGAGCGCCATGTTTCGAGCATCTTACATTGGATCACACGGCATCCGGCTGTCGTCATTGATCAACGACGGCAACCTGGTGGAGCCGGTTGTTCAGCCCGACGGCAGGCTCTTCTTCCCGGCCAACGGTGTGCGCGTGAACCCGAACTACAGTCTGTTGCGGGTGCGGGCCTTCGACGCCCAGTCTTCGTATCACGGACTGAATCTGCGGCTGGAGCGGCGGTGGCGCGCCGGGTTGCAGATGTCCGGATCCTATGTCTATTCGAAGAGCATCGACGACAGTTCGAACTACCTGTCGATCAGCGAGGCCGCCAACACAGGCGCTCTGCCCATCAACGGCAACCCGCGCATCAACCGCGGGCTCAGCGGCCACGACGTGCGCAAGGCGATGGTGATGAATGGAGTGTGGGACATTCCGTTCCGCGGAACGGGACTGGCCAAGACATTGTGTTCCGGCTGGCAGGCGGCTGGGATTGCGACATACAACTCAGGGCTGCCAACTTCAGTGTGGCTCGGCTATGATGGCGCCCGCACCAAGACAGCCGAAACCGATCGGCGATCAGGACAGCGGCCCGACCTCGCGCCAGGCGCGCCAACCAACGTGGTGACGGGCGACCACAATCGTTGGGTCGATCTCTCGGCCTTCCAGCGACCCGTGCCCGGATACCTCGGCAACCTGGGACGCAACACGATTCAGGGTCCGAACCTGTTCAGCATCGACGCTTCGCTGCTGCGCCGGTTTTCGCTCGCCCGCTGGCGCGAGGGCGCAGCGATCGACTTCAGGGTGGAGTTGTTCAACGCTTCGAACCGCACGAATTTCGATCTGCCCGACGGCGCGAGGATGGAGATCTTCACCGCCAATGCTGTGCGTGAAGACGCCGGGCGCATTACCTCCGCCGGCAATCCGCGTCAGATCCAGTTCGGACTGAAGGTGAGGTTCTGAGCCTGCCATGATGGCAGCGGCCATAGGACTCTGGCGCTTTCACCGCAAGCTGCCGGGCTTTCTGTCCACTCCGCTGTCGCCCGCCGAGTGCCAGGCGATGATCGAGGCAAGCATCAGGGACAGGGAGGCGAACTTTGTCACGATGCTGAGGCGAGCGGTGTTTGGCAATCCGGCGAGCCCATACCTGCCGCTGCTGAAGCGCGCAGGAGCGACGTTGGCGGACATTGAAGCTCTGGTGCGCTCCGATGGAGTCGATGCAACGCTCACGAAACTCGCCGGCGAGGGCGTGCAGGTCTCGCTCGACGAGTTCAAGGGACGGGTTGCGGTGCGGCGCGAGGGCCTCGAATACGCGGTCAGTTCCGCGGACTTCGACAATCCGTTGATCGACGGCGGCTTCGAGGCGATGACTGGCGGCTCGACGGGCCGCAGGCAGCGCCTGACGATTGAACTCGAACTGGTTGTATTTGAGGCAGCCACACGCCAACTGTTGTTATCAGCGCACGGTCTGTCTGACATGCCGATGGCGATTTGGAAGGCCGTCCCGCCGGGCACGGCAGGGCTGAAGCACGCACTGAGGTCGGCCAAGCTCGGACGCCCGCTGGTGGCATGGTTCACGCCAGTCGAGCAATCCTGGGACCGGCTGCGCTGGCGATCCACAGTCTTCCTTCACGTCGCCTTGTGGCACGGCCGGCGCGCGGGCGGCGTGATTCCGGCGCCGCGGTATGTGGCTCTGTCCGAGCCCGGGCCGGTTGCAGGCTGGCTTGCGCGCCAGGTGGCCGAAGGCAGGCCCGGACTGCTGTCGTGCCCGATGAGCGCGGCCGTGCGTGTTGTTGAGTACTGCGAGGATCGAGGTCTGGATATCGCCGGATCAGTCTTCTGGGTGGGAGGAGAACCAATCAGCCGCGCACGGGTTGAGATCATTGAGGCCGCTGGAGCCCGGACTGTCAACGGCTATGCGATTTCCGAGGCCGGATCGATGGGTGTTGGATGCGCCGATCGGGTCGAAAAGGATGAGATCCACTTCATCGACAGCAAGGTTGCGGTGCTGCCGCAGCCGGGCAGCCTAAACGCCGGGACCGGCGCATCTCGACTGCTGCTCACGTCGCTGTTGCCGAGTTCCCCGAAAGTCCTGTTGAACGTGGATTCCGGCGATTATGGAGTGCTGAACCGCCGCCGATGCGGGTGCCCGGTTGAACAGGCGGGCTTCCATCAGCACCTGCACACGATTCGGAGCTTCGACAAACTCACTGCTGGCGGCATGCATTTCACGGCCAACGATGCGCTGGAACTGGTCGAGCGCGTACTGCCCGAAAAGTTCAATGGAAGGCCCGGCCAGTTCCAATTGGTGGAAGAGGAACACGAAGGCAAGAGCCGTGTTGCGATTCTCGTAAGCCCGTCTGTCAGCATCGGCGATGAGGGCCGGGTGATCGACACGGCATTGCGTTTTCTGGGCTCACGGTCGCCGGGCCACAAGATGATGAGCGTGAATTGGCGGCAGAGTGGCATCATGGAAGTCCGCCGCGAAGAGCCGGCCGTGTCCTCGGTTGGCAAGGTTCAACCACTGCGAGTGAAGGCCAGAGCGTAAGGGAGGATGATCTGAACGCCACTGTTGATGCCGTCGCAGGCGCCCCGAAGAGACGGGTCTGGCACTCGGCTCTCGCCGCCGGTCCGGGGATTGTCTTTCTGCTCTGTTCGATCGGGCCAAGCGACCTGGTGAGCAACTCCGCCGCCGGAGCCAACTTCGGCTACAGCCTGCTCTGGACACTGGCGGTGATCGGACTGGCGCGTTTCGTCATCCTCGAAGCGACGACGCGCTATGTCATGGCCACCGGCGAGACCGTGCTTGCAGGCTACCGCAGGGCTGCGAAATGGTCGTCGTGGGTGATCTTCGGCGCCATCGTCATGAGGCGGCATCTGTCGAACCTCTACCATATCCTGCTCATGGGCCTTGCGCCGTGTTTCCTGTTGGGCCAGGACACGCTGCTGCTGCGCAACGTCTTTGCCCTGGCCTCCTGCGGCGCCGCCTTCCTGGTGATGTACTCCGGCGGCTACAAGACGGTGGAGCGCTTCAGCAAACCGCTGGCCTTCCTTCTTGGGATCACCGTGTTGATCACCGCCATCTGGGCGAAGCCCGACCCGGCGGCCATCTGGGCCGGGATTGTCAGCCCCTCGCTGCCCAGCTCGTCCGGCAGCGGAGGCATCGGGCTAGGTCTTGTCCTACTGATGCTGGTGGGTAGCGGCGTGGGCTCGCTGAGCAATCTGAAGTACTCGGCGTTCATCTACGAGAAGGGCTGGCGCGATCCGAGCCACCTGAAGAAACAGCGCATCGACATGCTTGGCAGCTTGTTGGGCGCGCTGCTGATTGCCGCGTTGCTGCAGATCGCCGCCGGCGCGGTGCTCAAGCCCGAAGGGCTCACCCTGAACAAGGCCGAGGACCTGATCCCATTGTTCACCGCCGCGCTCGGCGAGAGCGGGCGCATTCTCATGGCCCTCGGGTTGTGGACCACGGTGTTCACAACCTATGTCGGTTCCAACACCGGTTACAGCCTGCTGGTGTGCGACATCCTGGATTCGGCGCGCGAAGGCGGGCATACGGCCGAACAGCGACAAAAAGTCTACCGCGGATTTCTGTGGTTCTTCTGTATCAGCCCAATGTATGTCCTCTGGACCGGCTGGAAACCAGTCCCGATCGTCATCGCCTGCTCGGCTCTGATGGCGCTGGCCGTGCCTTTGGTGACGGTGCTGCTGTTCAAAATCACGGCGGACAGGGAGCGCCTGGGCCGGCTCTCCAACGGCAAGCTGGCAACGGCGGCGATGGCCATTGTAATCATCGCGTCAATAGGCGTTGCCTATGGCGGCGCCATGGAACTGTTTGGGCTGAAGTAATCGGCCGGGCTCGCTCAGAGATACTCAGACGGGAACTTCCATGGGCTGCGGTAGACAGGCCGCGCTAGCCGTTGCGCCTCTTTGTCTCCCGCGATTTGTTCCTTCACCGGGTCCCAGCGAACCGATCGGCCTAGTTGGTAGGCGATGCCTGCGAGCGTGATGGCAAGATCCACCTTGTAGTGATAGTCGACGCAGCAGTCGGGCTGGACGCGCGACTTGATTGAATCCAGCCACTGACGCTCGTGCCCTGGCGACGGCGCGATGGTTTGCGTCGGCGGCGTGGGATCCTTTAGCAGGTCGCCTTCCGCAACGATGGTGTGGTTTGAGTAATCGGTGAACAGCGTGGCGTTCAAGGCGTGGAAGTAGATGCCGAGGCGGCGGGCGGGCTTGCCGCGGCCGAAGTCGTAGGCGAAGCTGTTGGCGCAGTTCATTGACCAGGTCATGGTGAACTTCTTGTAGCGCCAGGTGATCTCCTGAACATCAGGCGCATCGCCGTCGTCGTCAATGACATCACGGCCGCCCGTGCATGTGGTCACGTCGGGCACGCCGAGATTCAACGCCCAGATGGGCAGGTCGATGATATGCGGCGCCATGCCGGGCGTCCAGCCGCGCGTGTAATCCCAGAACGAACAGTGGTTGTAGCTGTCGGCGTAGAGCAGGGAATTGAAGGTCCGCGACGGGCCGGGGCCGAGCCACATGTCCCAGTCGAGACCTGGCGGCGGGTCCTGCTTCGGCGCACGGCCGATGCCCGTGGGGCCCTGGTTCATGACGTTGAATGTGCGCACCGTGCTCACCGGGCCGAGCTTGCCGGAGCGGATCCATTCAACAACGCGGCGGTAGTTCGCCCCGGCATGGATCTGCGTCCCCACCTGGCTGATGCGCTTGTGGCGCCGCACGGCGTTGCGCACGGCGATGGTCTCGTCGGGGTACAGCGTCATCGGCTTCTGCAGGTAGATGTCCTTGCCGGCCTTCACCGCTTCAATGGCCATCAGCGCGTGCCAGTGAGGCGGCGGCGCGATGATGACGCCGTCGATACCCGGCTGGGCCAGCAGTTCGCGGTAGTCGCGATAACCCTTGGCCGTGTCCTTGTGCAGCGCCAGCGCGGCTTCGCGGCGTTCCGTGGAGACGTCGCAGATGGCGGTGACAGCGACATCGGCGTGCTTGGCGCAGTTGGCCAGGTTGCTGCGGCCCATGCCGTTCACGCCTATGATGCCGATGTTGATACGGTCGCTCGGCGCCACTGCGCCGGCGCGGCCCAGCGCCGTTGCTGGTACGATGAGGGGCGCGGCTTGCAGCAGGCTGCGGCGGGTGATCGGCGAATTCTGTCCGTTCATTGTGTCTCCTCAATAGCCCGCGCGTGCGGCGCGGATCATGGCGTGTATGTTTTCAGGCGGCGTGTTGGGCGCGATCGCGCAACCGGCATTAAGCACAAAGCGGCGTTCGGCGGCAAAGAGAACCATCAACTCGCGGGTCTTTGTTTCGACGATGGCCGGCGAGCCGAGGGTGAGAACTGTGGTTGGGTCAAGGTTGCCGATGAAGGCGGCGCGTCCGGAAAGCGCGTCGCGGGCACGGGCCGCATCGGTGAGCGAATCGAGTTCAAGCGCATCGGCGCCGGTAGCGGCCATGTCGTCCAGGATGGGCTCGGTTTTGCCGCAAATGTGCAGCCCATACGGCAGGCCCAGGCAATGGGCGGCATCGACGGCGCGCGTCTCGTAGGGCTGGGCGAAGCTGCGGTAGATGCGCGGCGACACCACGCTCGGGCCGGCCGAACTGTCGCCGTTGGAAACCATATGCGCGCCTGTCGCGGCCATCAGTTCGACAAATCGCACGGTGACTCGAGTTGCGTATTCAAGCAGCGCACGGACGGCGGGCTCGTTATCCAGGTCCATCAGGTCCATCATCCAGTCGCCGGCGCCGCGCATGAGCGCGGCCAGCGAGAACGGGCACTGATCGCAGTTGCCGCGGATGAAGATTTCGTCGCCGTAGTGTTGCTTCAGAATCCGCACCGCCTCCAGCCAGATCTGGACGCGCGCATCGCCCGCGATATCGACCGGTTCGAGATCGCTCACTTCATCGAGGGAACGCAGCCGCGCACCGCGGCACACAGCCGGCTCATCGTCAGGGAAAACCACCGGGACGCCAACGGCTCCGGCCAACGTGGCCGTGTCGACATCAACGACGAGGCCGTCGTAGCCGTATCGATCTACGCTCTCAATGAAGCAGCGCGCAATCACGCGCGGGTCGCGCCGGTATTCTGTCATCGACACGCCGCGGTCCACCGCGGCCCGCATGAAGATATGCAGCATCACCGGCGGCGCATCGGGCATTCCGCCTTCCAGGGCCGCGCGCATTATCTGCCAGCCGTTCATCGCCGTGACCTGCATCTTATACGATGTCAATGTCGCCCTGCCGGGGCCTGGAGGATTCATCATGCCCACCCGCCGCATGTTTCTTGCGAGCGCTGCCGCCGCAGCCGCAGCGCCGGCATCCGCGCTTGTTGTGGCGGACACCAAGGGCGAGAAACTCACCGTGTCGCATGGCGGCATTACCTTGCTTGAATACCGTTACAGCGCGGCGCGTCCCAAGCCTTATGTCCATCCGCTTTGCCTCGCCGATGGCACTCCTGTGTCGCTCGACGGCCCGCATGATCACGTCCATCACCACGGACTCATGGTGGCGTGGTCGGAGGTGAACGGCATTGACTTCTGGGGTGAAGTGAATCCCGCGCAGCACGGTTTGATCGTCCACCGCAAGTTCGAACGAGCCGCCGGCGGCTCCATCGCGGAGATCGTTGCCGTGAACGACTGGGTGGCCGGCGGCAAGACGCTGCTCACCGAGCGCCGGACCCTGCGCATCCCCAGACCGGATTCTGCCGGCGTCTTCATCGACTGGACGACTGAACTGAAAGCATCTGGATCGCCAGTGCGACTGGCGGCCGGAAGCCACGTCTACAACGGCCTCGGCATCCGCGTCGTGCCGTCGATGGACGGCGGCGCCGTACTGAACGCGCGCGGCACGAACACGATCGAGGCCGCCAACGGACAGCAGGCAGAGTGGTGCGCCTATTCTGGAGGCAGCATGGGCGTCGCCTTCTTCGACCACCCGTCGAATCCCCGCCACCCCAACGCGTTCTTCGTCATGAACCGCGCCTTCGGATACATGAGTGCCGCGCCGACCTTTCGCGCCCCGTTCGAATTCGCGCCCGGCGGTGGCATCGGATTCCGCTGGGGCGTGCTGACCTTCCGCGGAGCGCCGGACGCATCCGCACTCGACCGCCAATTCAAGACGTGGAGCAACTCATGAAAGATATCCTCGGCGTCGCCATCCTCGGCACGGGCGATGTGTCGAACGGCCATATCAGCGCCTACAACGCGAATCCACGCACTGAAGTGCGCGCGATCCTTAGCCGCGACAAAGCGCGCGCGGAGGCCAAGGCCCGCGAACATGGCCTTACGCATTGTCGGCCGTACACAAGCCTCGACGAACTGCTGAAGCAGGACGACATCCACATCGTCTCCATCTGCACGCCGCACCACTTGCACACCGAACAAGGCATCGCCTGCGCGCAGTCGGGCCGACACGTCGTCGTTGAGAAGCCCGTCGCATTGAATCTCGAAGACCTCCGCAAGCTCGACCGCGCCATCCGCGAAGCAGGCGTTCGCAGCATCGTCAGTTTCGTCCTCCGTTGGAATCTGCTCTTTGAACTCATCCGCTCACTGCTTGAAGAAGGCGTAGTCGGCGATTTGTTCCACGGCGAAGTGGACTACCTGCACGGCATCACGCCGAAGTTGGCTCTGTATCCGTGGGTGCGTCGGCGCGAGTATGGCGGATCGGCGCTGCTGACGGCCGGTTGCCATGCCGTGGACGCGCTGCGCTGGTTCGCGCGGCAGGAGGCGATCGAGGTCTTCAGCTACGCCAACACGAGTCCCGGCAACCCGCTCGATTACGAATACGAACCCAACAGCGTTACGCTGGTGCGCTTTGATGGCGGCATGACGGGCAAGGTGGCGACGTCGATCGAATCCGTGGCGCCTTACACGTTTCCGATAGTGCTGATGGGCAATGGCGGTACGATCCGAAACAATCAGGTCTACTCAAATCGCTGGACGGGCCAGACCGGCTGGGCGGCGATCCCGACCATCCTGCCCGATAGTGGATCGGTCGAACACCATCCGTTCGTTCCGCAGATGGCGCACTTCGTCGAGTGCATCGAGGCGGGCGTTGAATCGCACGCGAGTGTTGCCGATGCGGTGAAGACGCACGAGATCTGCATTGCGGCTGAGATATCGAAAATCGAGCGTCGGCCGGTGCAACTGCCGCTGGCGTAGATATCGCCGCTTAGCGGCCGAGGCCGGACAGAATCTCCCGCAATGATTCGAGCCACCAGCGGATGCCTGGAGACTCCCTTGTTCCCTGGCCGCCGGGCGTATGGTTGGGGCCGGCCGGTGGGACGCACTGGAGCCACGTCGAGGCCATGATGTAGCCTTCACCGCGCCGGAGGTGTCTTCGCGTGTCTTCGATCTGGGCGCGTTTCATCTCGGGCGTGTAGACTCCGATGTTGATGTATTGATACAGTCCGTCCTGCTTGCTGTAGCGGCCCCAGTAACCGGAATTGGCGCCTGTGAGCGGGGTGACCGATGGCGATCCCTCGGACTGGATGTACGGCTTGCCGGGCGCTCGTTCGCTGAAGTGGAGCGCAAGGTCGGCCTCCGGCGGAGGCTGGTCCTTGTAGTTGGTGCCCACGACAACTGACGGCGCGGCTCTCTTTGCGGCCAGGACGAGTTGCCGGTTGTCGAAGCCGGCTTCCTTGAGCGCCATGCCTTCGTTGTCGACATCGATGAAGACGTTGCGGTAGTTGTGCCGTTCGAGCCATCGCGCTGTGGCGGAGACGGCGGCATTCGCCTCGCGCTGCGTCCATGATTCCCACTTCGCACGCGATGTGCTCCAGTACAGGCAGCCGGCCAGCACAATCATTCCACGCTTGTCGGCGGCCTCGATGATGCGGCCCATGCGCGCGGCATAGACCGGATCGGGCGAGCCGTCCTGGCGGTATCCCTTTACGTCACCGAAGCGAGATCCCATGAAGAAGACGCTCACCGTATTGACGCCGTAGCTCTTGAACGCGTCGAGATTCGCGATCAACTGATCGGCGGCCTCATCGGAAATCAGTGCGTTCGAGACGCGAAGCCCGGCCACCAGGAAGGGCTTGCCGTCGAGCATGGTGCGGCCGTCTTTCACGCTGAAGACGTGGTCACCGGCGATTGTGGTTTGGCAGAGTGCGGCAAGAAGGGCGAACGCAAAATGGCTGGCGTGTCCAGGGGCGAGTTTCATACGCGTACATGCTATCAGACGATGCCGCTTCCGCCGCTTCCCGCCTGATCTGTTTGGCGGAAATACATATACTCTTCACATGTCCGCCGACATGACCCGCCGAGCCTTCCTTGCCGCGTCCTCCGCCACCCCGCTGGCCTGCAGGCGCACGGAACGCCGTCCCAACTTCCTGTTCGTCATCGCCGACGATCAATCGTTCCCGCACGCCGGTGCCTATGGCTGCAAGGGCATCCGCACTCCTGCCTTCGACCGCGTCGCAAATGAAGGAGTCTTGTTCACGAATTCGTTCTGCGCCTCGCCATCCTGCACACCGTCGCGCAGCACCATCCTCACGGGCCGCCAGGTGTGGCAGATCGAACAGGCGGGACTCCTCTACGGCACCATCCCAACAAAATACCCGCTGATGACTCATCTGCTGGAGGACTCCGGCTACCATGCAGGTTTCACCGGAAAAGGGTGGGGACCTGGCGACTGGCGCGCCGGCGGCTTGACGCGCCATCCGATCGGCAAGGAATACAGCTCGCGCCGCCACGCCACTGCGCCGCGCACCGGCATCGATCCCCGCGACTATGCGGCGAATTTCGCCGACTTCATGCGCGACCGTCCCTCCGCGTCGCCGTTCTTTTTCTGGCTTGGCGCCACCGAACCGCACCGCATCTACGCCAACGGCGCCGGCCTCGCCACGGGCCACAAGTTGGACGAAGTCCAGGCGCCGGCATACTGGCCCGACACGCCCGAAGTCCGCGGCGACATCCTCGACTACTATTCCGAAGTGGAGTGGTTCGACCAGCAACTCGCACAGGCGTTGAACGTCCTCGAAAAGACAGGCGAACTCGACAATACCCTCGTCGTGGTCACCAGCGACAACGGCATGCCTTTCCCGCGCGCCAAGGTGAACCTCTACGACAGCGGCGTTCACATGCCGCTGGCGATGCGATGGGGCGCGCGCGTCAAGGGTGGGAGAACCGTGGACGACTTTGTACAACACATCGACTTCGCGCCCACCTTCCTTGCCGCAGCTGGATTGTCGGTCCCCAGCGCAACCACTGGCCGCAGCCTGCTGCCATTGCTTGATTCGTCGCATTCCGGCGTCATCGAGCCGTCGCGCGACGCTATGTTCACGTCCCTGGAACGCCATGTCATGGCGCGTCCGGACGGGCAGACCTATCCGATGCGGTCCATCCGCACCCGCGACTACATCTACATCCGCAATTTCATGCCGGACCGCTGGCCCACCGGCGGCGAGTTCCTTTCTTCGAACCGCACGACGCACGGCGATGTTGACGGCGCGCCGATCCGCGACTTCATGCTGGAGCCCTCCAACCAGGCGCGGTTCGCGCGACAGTACGATCTCTGCTTCGGCCGGCGCCCCGCGGAGGAGTTCTATCACCTGCCTTCGGACCCGGACCAAATACGCAACCTGGCGCCACAGGGACACCCGGAGCTTGACGCTCACCGCAAGCGCCTGGAGGAGAATCTGCGCGCGACCGGCGATCCGCGCATCGAGGGGCGCGATCCTTGGCAGGGCTACGTCTACTACCAGACAGCAGGCTATGGCGCGTCGTTCAACAAGAGCCTCTCTGAAGAGGTCCGGGCGAAGGCCAGCGGCGCTGCGCGGCACAAGCCCGAGTAGGCGCCGCGGCCGGCTGCTCGCGCAAGCATGAGTTGAGCGCGAACTCAGCGCTGGTGTGGTGTATACTCCCACATAAGCTGAGTCCGGTCGCGCATGAGTTCAACTGCGCCGGCCACAGCGGCGCAAGTGTATCGAAGTGTCACGGAGGCAAAGATGAGCGTACTTTCCAGAAGAGAATTCGCGGGCGGGCTAGGTATGTCGTACGCGGCAGCACAGCAGCCATCCGACCGTCTCCGCGTGGGCGTGATCGGCTGCGGCGGCCGCGGCATCGGAGCCCACATTAACACGCTGCTCAAGATGAAGGAGACCGACAACGTCGAGGTCAACGCCGTTTGCGACGTCTTCGATAAACGCGCCCAACAGGCCGCGCAACTCACCGGCGGGCGGCCCTATCAGGACTATCGCGAACTCCTTGCGAACAAGGACGTCCAGATCGTCGTCATCGCCACGCCCGATCACTGGCATGCGCAAATGGCGATCGACGCCGCCAGCGCCGGCAAGCACATCTACTGCGAAAAGCCCATGTCGCACAGCGTCGAAGAGGGCAAGCGCGTGGTGGCCAAGATCCGCGAAACCGGCGTCAAGATGCAGGTCGGCGTCCAGGGCATGTCGGACGACTCCTACGAGACGGCCAACAAGTTCGTGAAGGACGGCACTCTCGGCAAAGTCGTCATCGCCCAGATCGACTACTCTCGCAACTACGAAGGCGACTACTGGCTCAAGCCCGTCGATCCCGATCTCAAACCCGGCGTCAACTTCAATTGGGATCTCTTCCTCGGCCCCGCCAAGAAACGCCCCTTCGACGCTGAACGCTACTTCAACTGGATTCGCTATTTCGACTACTCCGGCGGCGTGCCCGCCGGGCTGTTCGTCCACCGCGTCACCCGCCTCATCAAGGCGCTCGATCTGAAGATCCCCGAGTTCGGCTCGGCACATGGCGGCAAGTTCTACTTCACTGCCAGCACCGCCGAGGTGCCCGACACCATCAACATCATGCTCGACTACCCCGGCGGCCCGACCGTGATGCTAATCTCTTCGCTGGCCAACGACACGCCGATCGATCATGTGCTTCGCGGCCATAAGGCGACGCTGAAGTTCACGCCATC
>JACZJQ010000347.1 GCA_014860455.1 Bryobacteraceae bacterium
ACAACCTCGCCTACGCCGCGTCCACAATTGCCGCCAAGGCCGATTTCATCCAGCTCCGTGGCGGTCTCGACACCGTCGGCGAAGCCGTCAACCTCCTCCACCACGCCGGCGTCAAAGTGAACTACTTCAGCGCCCAGGACGAGTACAGCATCGCCCGCCTCATCGATGCCCGCGTAGACTACATCCTCACCGACGACCTCCACCTCCTGCTCTCGATCCTCGCCCGCCACGGCGTCCAACCCTTCCGCCCAGCCAACCGCCCACAATAGACCTATGGACCGCGTCCGCATCGATAAATGGATCTGGGCCGCCCGATTCTTCAAGACCCGCGCCCTTGCCGCCCGCGCCTGCGACCTGGGCCGCATCCAGTCCAACGGCATCGACGCCAAACCCGCCCGCCTCGTCCAGCCCGGCGACCGCCTCAACCTCAGGACTGACTCCAACGAATACGAAATCGAGATCCTCGCCCTCTCCGAAATGCGCGGACCCGCCGCCGCCGCTCAAACCCTCTACCGCGAAACCGAACTCAGCATCGAACGCCGCCGCCTCGCCGCCGAGGAGCGCAAAGCCGCCCCCCGCATCGATGGCGACTACCCCGGCCGCCCCTCCAAACGCGACCGCCGCGAACTCGACCGCATTCGCCGGCGCGACGGCTGAGACCTCGCGTCACTCCAGGCCAACTCCAACCTCAGCCAATTCCGATGCTTCCCCGCCAATCGTCCACAGGGGAACTCAATGGAGCCCAGGGTCCGCGCCGGACCCTGACGAACCCCAACCAGCTCTCCAACCACATAAGCGGATCAACCCGTTCGGAGCACGGCTCTCTTACGACAAAATTTGGACAAAAAGATGAACTTGCGTCCGCCGGCCGCGAGTTCCCCGAATGCCGGCGGTACTTGGTCTGGTCATGGCGAACTTCAACCATGAAAGGTTGTTGCCGGCGGCCGAAACCGGGATCTCTCTGCGCATGCCCGCCGCAGTGAACATCCGCAACTGGTTTGTCCGATCAATGGTGCGCGTTTGGCGTGCGTGTGGAATTGCGGCTCAACTGGAGCGCTCGATTGCCAGGACGGAGGCGTCATCAGAAAGCCCGGCCGGAGCCGACCATTCGTCTACAGACCGCATTACCGACGCAAGGACATATTCGATCGGCAGATCGCGGTTCCGGTCGAGCATTTCGATCAAGCCTTGAACGCCAAGTTCCTGCCCGGAATGGTCTTCGGCCTCGAAAACACCATCCGTGCAGAGATACAGCCGGTCGCCGGGGGAGAGTGTGAGTGAGTGCTCTTCATAGGTCGCGGCGGGCAGAAGTCCTGCCGGGACGCCCCCGGTTTCACGGATTCTCGGCGTGCGGCCGGGCATGAAATGAATCGGGCTGAGGTGGCCTGCTGATACGTAGCGGAATTCGGCGGTTGGCAGATGCAGCACGCCATAGATCATGGTGAAGAACTGGAGCGCGCCCGGATTGGCGAGGAAATGCCTGTTTAGCCGGGATACGACCTCCGCCGGGGGTGCAATTGAATAACTGCCCGGATTGGCGGTCGAGGCTTGGTAGAGAAAACTGCGATCCGGGACCACCGACAGCATGTGGCTGAGAGTGACCGAGAGCAGCGCCGCAGCGACGCCGTGTCCTGATACATCGAGGATGTAGACAGCGAGGTGGCTTTCATCGAGCGGAAGAATGTTCAGGCAGTCGCCGCCGACATCGCTGCACGGCTTCACCTTGAAGGCGAAGTTGTAGCCGGGGACATGAACAAGTTCGACCGGCAGAAGCGAACGCTGCACGACTCCCGCGGCCTCAAGTTCGCGCTTGGCCTGCTGGCGGGCGGCCTCGAGGCGTTCGTTCGCCTTCTGGAGGGCGTCGGTTGCCTCTTTTTCGATGGTCACATCGGATTGCACCCCGATGAAATGAGTGACGGCTCCTGAGGCATCGAGAACCGGAGTAATCGAGAGCCGGTTCCAGAACGGCGCGCCGTCCTTTCTGTAGTTGAGCAATTGGACGGTGACCGCGTGCTTCTCTCGGATCGCGGTGCGCAACGCGGCAACCGCATCGGGATCGGTGCCTGGACCCTGTAGGAATCGGCAATTCCGGCCCAGTACCTCGCTGACAGGATACCCGGTAAGCCGCTCGAAACCGGCGTTTGCGTAGATCAGCGGATTGTCAGGCAGACTCGCATCTGCAATCGTGATGCCCTCATAAGTCGCGGCCAGCGCCCGATCCTTGAGTTCAAGCTGGGCACTGGCGCGCCGGCTGTCGAGAATGTCGGGCTTCGCGCTGGCGTTCTTCGAAACCATGGAGAGGCAACCGTGCCCAGAATTATACCCGATGGGCTCCGCCGATCCACTACGAGGGCCAGCAAGGCGGCTGCGCGGTTTCAAAAATGTGCCTGAACGCGTATCGGCAGCACGACCCACCACCGTTTCGGAAGATCGAGTTGCCGTGGCCGCCCGAAGCCGAGCGCAGCGGACTTTGACGGGATATCAGAAACCAGGATTTGTGGCACGCAAGCGTAACGTCGACCCAGACCACGACAGGACACCCGGGCGCGATCCGCAGGGCCGGTTCGCGATTGAAGCGGAACTTGCGCCCGGTCCGGACGGCAGTTTCGGTCTGGCACCGGGCGAGGGTTTGACAGGAAAGGGCTTCACCGAGTTCCCATGGCCGATGCGCGCTGGCTCATGAAAGCGTGGTGGCCTTGAGACACTCCATGACGCCGGTATGCCGCAGTTTCCCTTCAAGCGCGGCCAAGCCCGCTGCGGATCTCGCGCAGACTCTGGGCGCAGGCCATTTGGCTGAAACATCATGGCGACGAACTGCTGCCGGCCTGTGAAACAGCGGGCGTGCCGCTCGGCGTTGTGTTCGCTCGTGAGCGACTCAGATTCGAGACACGGTAAGAACTGCAAACGCCGGCTGAAGACGTTGCGTACTCGATTCATGGCGGGGACTGCTTCAGTGGACAGTCTCGGGTTCCTGGCGGAAACCTGAGGCAAACTGCAGCAGTGGAAGCCTCGCCGGATCGGTGCACCTCACGCGCGCGGCCGAGAGCTATTTCGCACGGGAGTGGACCAGTTCGGACCGCAGGCTTCGGTGCGCCACGAAAATGCACGGCCCGGCCACAACCATCAGCCCGGCTTCTTTTGCCCGCCGCACCGCCGCAGCATTCTCGGTACCCGGTTGCATCCAAACCGCCTTGGCCCCGATCCGGATCGCCGATTCGACAATCTCCGGAACATGTTCCGGCCGCCGGAAGATATTCACCAGGTCCACCGGCTCCGGCACATCCTCTAGCCGAGGATAGGCCTGCTGCCCCAAAACCGCTTTTTCTCTTGGGTTTACTGGGATAACCTTGAAGCCTTGCTTGAGTAGATATTCGGCGATCTCATAGCTCGGCCGCCACTCGTGCGACGACAGCCCCACTACGGCCACCGTCCTGGTGGCCTTCAATATCTGTAACTCCGTGCTGTTCATTTTGTCTTTAGGAACCGCGACACTTCCTGGTCGGTTAGATGCCGGAACTCTCCTACAGGAACGTCAAGTTTCAGCTTGCCGATCCGGACCCTGCGAAGCTTTTCGACCAGCCGGCCGAAGTTCTTGAACATAATACGGACCTGGTTCTGCCGGCCTTCAGTCAGAGTGATTTCATACCACGGGTTGGTGCCGGGCTTGAGCAGTTTGATCTGCGCCGGCGCCGTCCGCCGGCCGTGCAGCGGGATGCCGGCGCGAAACTGTTCCAACTGCTCCAAATTCAGATTGCCGTTCACCTTGGCGACGTATGTCTTCTCGACGTGCGTCTTCGGCGAGGTGATGTGGTTGGCGAATTCGCCGTCGGTGGTCAGCAGCAAAAGACCTTCCGAGTGGTAATCCAGCCGGCCGACCGGGAAGACCCGCGCCTTGATCTTTCGCTCAATCAAATGGCGTACCGTCTTGCGCCCCTCGGGGTCCGACAACGTCGTCACTACCTCCTTCGGCTTGTTCAACGCAATGTATACGTGTTTGGACGGAAACCGCAGCGCCTTGCCGTCCACCTTGATCACGTCGGTCGAGGCGTCGGCCTTCGCGCCAAGCTCGGTCGCCAGTTCGCCGTTCACCGACACCCGCCCGGCCGTGATGTACTCCTCAGCCTTGCGGCGGGAGGCGATCCCGGCCCGCGCCATGATCTTCTGCAACCGCTCCTCAGCCATTGTGCCCTTCTTCCGGACCTGGATCCCCGGTCTCCGGGGCTATCGAATCTTCATTAACTATTTTATTTTCTTGTACTTGCAGGACTTCCGCAACTTCCTGGCGTTCGTTTGGTAGAGCCTCTGCGGGCCCCTCGGCGGCCCGTAAGAGTTCGTTTGGTCGACTTTTTTCCAGCCCCTCGGAGGCCCCGGCTTCGTCCAACAGAGCATCCACCGATTCGGGCAACCGGGCCGGTTGTTGTTCGTTCGGTTGAGGCTCGGCGGCGGCAAACTCCTCATCGGCCATCGACTGCCGCCGGATCTCCTCAAACTCTTTGAGAGACGGTAACTCGTTGACATCCTTCAGCCCGAACTGGGTCAGGAAGTCCTTGGTCGTCTTATAGAGCATCGGGCGGCCGATCACCTGTTTGCGGCCGGCCGTGGTCACCAGTTTGCGGTCAATCAGGGTCTTAAGAACGCCGCCGCCCTGGACGCCGCGGATTTCCAGGATCTCGGGCAGTGTGATCGGCTGCTTGTAGGCGATCACGGCCAGGGTCTCAAGTGCGGCCTGCGAGAGCTTCAGCGGCTGTTTCAGGTTCTTGACGAAACTCCTGATCGCTTCATGGTGTTCCGGTTTGGTGGCCATCTGGAAGCCGCCGGCCACCTCGCGGATCAGCAGCCCGCGCCCCGGCTGGGCGCTCTCCTCGACCAGTTGTTTCAGCGCCTCTTCCACTTCCTTTTTGTCGCGGCCCAGCGCCTCGGCGATCTGCGCGGCCGGCATCGGCTCGTTCATGACGTAGACGACGGCTTCGAGGACGGCTTTCAGTTCCGCCGCCTGTGCGTCGGGCTCGGTGGCGGGCTGCTCGGCTCCGCCCAGCAGGTCGGCCGCATCCATCTCCATCTGCACGGCCTGGCTGCTGGACCCGCTCTCTTCGTTCGCGGCCTCGGCGAGCTGATCGGATACGCTGGGCTCGCTCTCTTCGTTCGCGGTTAAAGCGGGCGAGGGCGTCCCGGCCGGCTCGTGCAGGGTATCTTCTGTCTCGGGCGCCTCAGCGGCGGCCGGAATCTCGTTCTCTGCCATTGTTTTGTTTGACTCAGTCAGTTCTTGTATTCGTCCTCGATCTTGGCCACCTGATCGTCAGTGGCCAGGACCGAATCGAAAGCGACGTCGCGCTTCACCAGGATCTCGCCGAAGCTCTCCTTCTGGGCCAGCTTCAGCGCCTGCTGCTTCACCATCTCAAGCAGGGCCAGGAACAGGCAGATCATCGCCCGGCGGCTCTTCTGCCGTTCAAACAGCGGAACCAGCGGTACGCTTTCGCCCCTGGGCGCGGCCCTGAGCACGTTCACCAGGAAGAGGATCATGTCGGGAACCGACACATCCTCTTTGGATACTTCATATTGCGGACGGGTTTTGGCGCGTTCCAGCACCTGTTCGAAGGTTTTCACCAGGTCGAACAGGCTCACGGCCAGGTCAGGTCCGGAGTCTTCGCTGACAAACTTTTCGATCTGAGGATTCGACCAGATGGCCTCCTCGATCATGCGCTTTTCCTGCAACATCGCCGCCGCGCTCTTGAATCGTTCGTATTCAAGCAGGCGGTCAACGAGTTCGCGGCGCGGATCTTCCTGCGGGTCGAGCTTATCGAGTTCCGGGTCGCGCGGCAGCAGCATCTTCGACTTGATATGGATCAGAGTCGCCGCCATGTAGACGAACTCGGCCGAGACTTCGATGTCGAGCGTCGCCGCCTGGGAGAGGAAATCCAGGTATTGCTTGGTGATCTGGGCGATTGGGATGTCGTGAATGTTCAACTGCTGCCGCCGGATGAGGTCCAGCAACAGGTCGAGCGGCCCGTCGTAATGCTCCAGATGGACGTTGAGAGGCGAAGACACCAGCTATCAGGATACCAAGCCGCACCGGGAAAGCTGCCCGCGAATCTTGGCCGGGGTGGGAGTTGATATTTCCACCATGGCAGATATACTGGTGGAAAGGTAGGCGACCAATGGCATCCCTGAATGTGAAAGACGCTGAGGCGCATGCTTTGGCGGTGGAACTGGCCCGTCGGACGGGCCGTTCGCTGACCGAGGCGGTGAAAGAATCGCTGCGTGAGAGCCTGCGCAAGGAGGAGGCGCAGCGCCCGGAGACGGTTCGTTTGGTCGGCCGGGTGATGAGGATCGCCGAGCGGGCGGCGTCGCGGCCGGTGCTGGACGCACGTACACCGGACGAGATCCTGGGCTACGACGAGGCGGGGGCGCCACGCAGATGATCGTCGATTCCTCGGCGGTGCTGGCCATCGCGTTCAACGAGCCTGAGGCCGAACGGTTTGCGACGGCGATTGCGCAGTGGCCTGAGAGATCGATCGCGGCTGTGAACTGGCTGGAGGTGATGATGGTGGTGGAGAGCCGGCATGGGGAGGAGTCTGCCGACGATGTTCTGCTGATTCTTGAACAACTTGGCGTGGAGACGCTGGCGTTTGATGCCGAACAGGCATACGAAGCCCGCGAGGCATGGCGGCGGTTCGGCAAGGGCCGTCACGCGGCGGGACTGAGCCTGGGCGACTGCGCCGCGTATGCCGCCGCAGTGGTGACAGGCCGGCCGCTTCTGTTCAAAGGCAACGACTTCACGCAGACCGACGTTGTCCGCGCCGAATGGTAGTCTGACACTTGGCACAGCCGACAATGCCCCCCAGACTCGCACTCGCGCTTGCCGCCATCCTGTTCTCGACGGGCGGGGCCGCCATCAAGGCGATTTCGCTGAACGCGTGGCAGACGGCCGGATTGCGGTCGTTGATTGCGGCGTCGGTGCTGTTTGCTCTCCTTCCTGCGGCGAGACGGGGGTGGCGGTGGCAGACGGTGGGTCCGGCGCTGGCGTATGCGTCGTGCCTGACACTGTTTGTCCACGCCAACAAGCTGACAACATCGGCCAACGCGATCTTCCTACAGGCAACGGCGCCGGCTTGGCTGTTGCTTATCGGCCCGCTGCTGCTGAAAGAGGCGGTCCGGCGGCGGGACCTGGTCTACGCAGCCCTGCTGGCCGCAGGGATGGGTCTGTTTTTCGCAGGTGTTCCAGAGGGTCAGCAAACCGCGCCTAACCCAATGTTGGGAAACGCACTTGCTCTTCTCTCCGGACTGGCTTGGGCGCTGACAATCGCGGGCATCCGGTGGCAGGCGCGGGGGCGCGACGACTCGGGGTCGCTAGCGATTGTTGTGCTAGGCAACGCGCTGACAGCCGGTCTGGCGCTGCCGATGGCTTTCCCTATGGCGGGCAGTGGGGCGGACTACGCGATTGTGGTTTACCTGGGCGTATTCCAGGTGGGGTTGGCCTACATCTTCCTGACGCGGGGGATGAAGCACGTGGAGGCGTTTGAATCGTCGGCGATTCTGCTGCTGGAACCGGTGCTGAACCCGGTGTGGACCTGGATCGTCCACGGCGAGCGGACGGGAGTGTTCGCACTGATTGGGGCGTCGATGATCATCGTGTCCACACTTTGGCACGCGCGGCGGGCGGGGTGAGAACTGAAAGCTAGGAGATTTCTTCGCCCGCGGCAAGGCGGGTGAGGACCGGGCGCAGACCGTCAAGGCAAAGCGACAGAGCCTTCAGCGTGGATTGGGAGGTTGCTTCATCCCCGGCCTTCGAGGCGCTCTCCAGCATCAGGGCATGTTGGCGGCCCTGTTCGGATCCGAACTGGGCGAGCAGGCCTTTCAACTGGTGGGCGGAGGCTGAGACGGCTGCGAGATCGCCGTTTTCGAGGCCGGCGATGCACTCGGCGAGGAGTCTGGGGTACTCATCCAGGAACAGCGACGCGAGTTCGCCCAACAGTTCGCGGTCTCCGCCGACGCGTTCGAGCGCCTGGGCATAGTCGATCGTTGACATTCGTTTGTCTGACGTTTGAGGCGTCATTCCCATTGTGGCAGAAACTGGAATTTGAGACAGGAGGGTATGAATTTCGTCGAGCAGGACATCCATCCTTACAGGCTTGCTGAGGTAGCTGTCCATCCCGGCCCCGAAGCAGAGGTCGCGGTCGCCGGGCATGGCATGGGCGGTGATGGCGATGATTGGGATGTGGCGTCCGCTCTCTTTTTCGGCATGGCGAATAGCGCTGGCGGCTTCCAGGCCGTCCATTTCGGGCATCTGGACGTCCATAATGGCGAGATCGAACTCTTCCTGCGAGACCATCCTCACCGCCTCGATGCCGTTGCGGGCGAGCGAAGCCTGGATTCCGGCGCGTTCGAGCATGGCGAGGAAAAGCCTCTGATTAACCGGGTTGTCCTCGGCCAGCAGGCAGCGGACCGGGCGCTCCAGCCGCCTCATGGTTGGCCCTCGGGACTTCACCTGCGGGGCAACATCGTCGGCCGCCACCGGCAGCGGCAGCACGAATGCGAAACGAGTGCCTGGGCCGTCCGCCGCGCCGGCGAAGATGCGTCCGCCCATCAGGTCCACAAGTTTCGAGCAGATGGAGAGGCCGAGTCCGGTACCGCCGCGGCGGCGTGTGTTTGATCCATCCAATTGAGTGAACGGCGCGAAGGCGTCGTGGACCCGGTGGGGCTCAATGCCGATGCCGGTGTCACTGATGATGAAGCGGATGCGGGCGTTGCGGATCTCATAGCCCAGGCACTCGACCGAGAGCCGGACTTCGCCCGAGTCGGTGAACTTGACGGCGTTGGCCAGCAGGTTGAGCAGGACCTGGCGGAGCCGGCTCCAGTCGCCGACGACGGTTCGCGGCAAATTCGGGGAGAAAGCTACGTGGGCTGAGAGGTTTTTGGCCGCTGCGCGGTGGCCGATGGGCTTCATCAGGCTCTCGATTTCGGCGGCGAGGTCGAAGGGCGTGGGGCGGAACTCGATGCGGCCGGCTTCGGCCTTCGACAGGTCGAGGATGTCATCGAGCAGGGTGAGCAGAGATTCGGCCGAGCTTTCCACCATTTTGAGGTACTCGCGCTGCTCGCCGGTGAGATCGGTCATCAGGGCCAGTTCGGTCATGCCGAGGATGCCGTTCATCGGAGTACGGATCTCGTGGCTGACGTTGGCGAGGAATTCGCTTTTGGCGGCGCTGGCCATCTCGGCGCTGGCGGCCATCTCCTTGGCCCACTGGGTGGCGGACTCAAGGAACTCGTTGGTTTCGCGGAGCTGCTGTTCGCGCTTGACCTGCTCGGTGATGTCGCGGGCGATCTGGAGGACGAGGGTGGGCTGGCCGGGGCGGTCAACGAGGGAACTGGCCATTTCAAACCAGGCGATGCGGCCGGAGTTCAAGTGGTACTCGGCGACCTCGCGTTCGGGAAAGGACCGCGCGTCATACCTTTCCCTGAATTGAGCGAGTTCATCGTGTTCATGGCCCGGCCACTGGCGGAGGATCTCGAGGAAGGGGCGGCCATCGACATGATCGCGGGGGAGACCGGCCATTCGGCAGAGCGCGGAATTGGAGGCGGCAATTGAACCGGAAGAGTCAAGAAACATCATGGCGTCGGCTACAGACTCCCAGACGGCCTCGAACTCCAGGGCGGCCTCCACCTGGTGGCGCTCGGCAGTGATGACTGAGGTTTCGTCGACACCGGTGAGCAGGGCGAAGCGGGGCATATCGCCGCCGTCAGGCAGCGCGGAAACCGACCATGCGACGTGAATGAGGCGGCCGTCGAGGGTGACGATGGGGAGTTTGCCGTGCTCGACGGTTTCGTGGGCAAGCGCCTGTTTGAGCAGGGCTTCGCCGACGGGGCGGGCATCGGGACTGAGCAGGGCTGCCGTGAAGCGGCGGCCGGCGATTTCGGAGATGTGGTAGCCGGTGAGGCGTTCGCAGGCGCGGTTCCAGCGTACGACGGCGCCATCCTGGTCGATGACGATGAGCAGGGCGCCGGTGGTGTCGAAGAGGGTCTGGATGAAGTCGCGCTGGCGGGCGAGGTCAAGTTCGACCTCGCGTTCCCTGGTGACATCGCGAGCGGCGACGGCGATCACCTCACCGAGGCCCGGCACGTTGCAGGCCGCCATATTGAGCAGCACGATGCCGCCTTCAGGCTGGTGGGGCAGCGAGTATGGGACCTCGAAGGCGACGTTGCTGCCGCTGAGGGCGGCCTGTTCCTGGAGGTGGATGCGCTCGGCGACATGTGGAGAGAACATATCGCAGGCCCGCAGGCCGAGAATTTCATCTCTCGGCCGGCCGATGCGTTGAGCGACGGCATTGTTGGCATAGACGATGCCACGGCCGTGAACGAAGGCGAAGACGCTGATGGGCAGCGCGTCGAGCAGCACGCCCAGGTCCGGCATGGGCGGATGCTCGCCGGCTTGAGGCCGGCTGAACCAACTCAACCCGCTCGAACGCAGAGTCAAAGCGGACCGTTCCCTCCTAAAGCGTTTTCACCCGAAGATTCCGGAATTCGACGCGTGTACCGTGGCCGAGCAGTCCGATGTGGCCGGAGTTCCGGGCCAGGCCGGGGTGCTTGGCAAGCACGGCAGGGTCAGTGACTTTGGACAGGTCGGCATCGGTGATCAGTTCGCCGTTGAGCGTGACCCGAATGATGCGCTTTTCGGCATGGACCTCAAAGGTGTTCCACTCGCCGGTGGGTTTCACGAAGCCGCGGCGGGCGGGCGCGACATCATAGACCGAGCCGGTGTACTGGCCGGGTTTGAGGTTCCGGTACATGGGCCCGTTGTCGTCGAGCACCTGGATTTCCATGCCGACAAAGGCGGCGTCACCCTCGAGTGGGGCGCGGATCCCGATGCCGTTGTTGCCGCCATCCCAGAGGCGCCATTCGAGGCGGAGGATGAAGTCGGCGTATTCGGCTTCGGTGAAGAGGTTGCCGCCGCCGTCCCGGGGGCAGACCAGGATGCCGTCCTCGACGACATAGCCGCGTCCGCGGCCGCGGACGAGCCGCCAGCCGTCCAGCGTCTTGCCGTCGAAAATCGACTTGAAGCCGGGCTCAACGCCGGCTGTGAGGGCCGGCAGCATCAGGCCAGAGGAAACAAACTGGCGGCGAGTACTTTTGGTGTTCATTTCGATGCTCCGAACGATTCGATCAGGACTATAGCTTCAATCATGGCACGGCCGTTATGGTAGCCGCCCTTCCAGGCGTGGGCCTTGTTGCCTGAGGGCTGAAGGCGTTCATCAATATGTTCCCACCATTCGCCGGTCTTGCGGTCGATGTGGTGCTTGTCGATGAACTGCCAGGTTTTCTCGAAGACGCCGAGGTATTGGGGGTCGCGGGTGAGCTTGAACATCATCAGGGCGCTGACGAGGACCTCGGACTGCACCCACCAGCTCTTGCTGCGGCCTGTGGCGGGTTGGCGGAACCAGCCCCAATACCAGAAGCCGCCGTCTTTCGGGTCCCAGCCATATTTCATGGAATAGGCGAAGTTCTCGCGGAAGAAATCGAGATACGGTGCGACGGGCAGGCCGGCGGCGTCGGCGGCATCGGCGATCAGCCAGATGTTCTCGAGATCGTGGCCGTAGCTGACGCGGGCGGCGTTGCCTTCGAGCACGGGGGTCCAGTCGCGGGTGTACTGGTCGGTGCAAGCGGTGATGGACTTGCGGACGACGGCGCTGCTTTCGATCGACATCAATTCGATGAGACGGGTGCGGGCCAGCGGCAGTTTCGAGGCGCGGTAGAAGGTGGTCATGGCCTCCATGAGGTGGAGGTGGGTGTTCATGAGCTTATAGTCGCCGGGGGCGGACATGTAGCTGGGGCCGGTGCCGGGCGACCAGTCCTCATTGAAGAACTCGATGTAGCCGCCGTATTTATTGTCGTGGGCCTTCTGCTCGAGGAGATTGAAGTATTTGACGGCGAAGTCGAGGACGTCCTTGCGGCCCGAGGCCATGGCGTATTCCGAGATGGCGTAGAGGGCGAACGACTGGCCATACATGTGGATCTTGGGCTGAGTTTTGTTGTTGCCCGAGGCGTCGACGCTCCAGGCGAAGCCGCCGTGCTTGGGATTCCACATCTTCGCGAGCATGAACTTATAGCCGTGATCGGCCGCGGCGAGCAGTTGCTTCTTGTCGCCATATCCGGCGCGGGCGGCGCGGGCAAACAGCCAGACGGTGCGGGACTGGGTGACGAGGGCTTTGGGTCCGTCGCCCTGGTCCTCGCCGTTGGGGCCGAAGCGGATTTTGTAGCCGCCGTGGGTCCTGTCAATCGACCTGGTCAGCCAGAAGCTGAGGATGTTGTCGTTGAGGGTGGACTTCAACGCGGGAATGTAGCTCTCAGGCGGGGCGGCGCAGAGAGGCAGGAGACAGAAGAGAAGGATCCAGGTCCTGTCCATGCGTGCGATTCTATAACCTGGAAGCCCTTTGTTTTGAGTCATTTAGAGATCCACTGAGTTTCACTGAAGTCCTTGATTCCATTGACTGACGTGAAATGAGTTTATCGCAGTTGTCACACCGGAATCACACATTCTCCAGAGAAGCAGAGCGAAGCTCGCCAAGCCGAATCGTGACCAGTGCGCGACTTGCCCTCAGGGAACTTCGGTTGACTGAGGTCAAACCGTTTCAATTGACTTCTGTATTTGGTAAAATGGAAGCGTCGGTAGGCCATTACGTTTTCCGGGGGTGCAATGGGCGTCACTGGCAAGTACTCGCGTGATGAGATGCTGGCCGTGTTCGAGGCCGCCACGGGCACGGGGCCAGACCAAAACCCGGAGGTCTGGACAAAGCTCCGGAAGATGTTAGGAGACCTCCCGGTCTCTTTCATTCCGGGAATGCAGGTGGCGCTACTACAGGGGCGCTACAAGGCTATCGACAATCCGGCCGCCTACTTGTTACATGTAGCCAAAATTGAAGGGCGGAAACTCCGACGAGATCCCGAGTCGAAACTCGACAAGCTGATCGCGCCCCTGCCGGTGTTTAGCGCAGAGGATAGACAGCCTTCCTTCTTTAGGGTGCCAGACCATGCTAGAACTAGAAAGCAGGCGGCAGAGTTCCAGCGCAATACGAGCGAGTACAATGATGCGTGGGAGCGGGTGAGCTTCCAAAACGCAAGTAACGATGGACACGAGGCCGGGTTGTTTGTTGATCGAGTGGATGATGAGTTTCTCTATGAACTGCCGCCCGAAATCCTCGGGACTCAATGTCCGAACGGCCCAAAAGACAAGCACAGCCCTGAGAATGCCAGTTCACCCTATGTATACAATTTGTGGTGCGTTGATTGGCGCAAGGTGGGTCAACGGGCTGGCCTCTCGGGCGAAGACACAGAACTGTTAGTAAACCTCTCGAACGAGACCCAAGCATCGATTCTCGCCCGTGCGGAAACGGAATCCGAACGAAAAAATATCGTTGCGGCGTTCAAGCGGATTCAAAGGGCGCGCCCAAGAATGAATGGCCTTCTAGACCTCAAAAAGAGGCAGAGCGAAGAGTCCGAAACAAAGTATCGGGCCGCGCTACAGTTTAGGCGACTGTGCGACTTACCGAAGCAACCCACTCCAGTACGACCGCCAGTCAAGCAATGTAAACAAAAGCGTTATCGCTGATTTGTCCTAGAAACCGACTTCTCGACATGTTCTATAGTAGGGGCCAAGTTCAATCCTGAACTAGCCAGACCTACTCACCCGTGCAAACCGCCCCGTCTATCATCATCAACCTCGAATTGACTACGGCGGGAGGTGTGTCTCAACCGCTCGCCGCACTTAAGGACGCGCCGCGCATTGCGAAACTCGTCGCACTTGAGGCGATTGGACACAGTCAGTCTGAACTGACCCTAGGCACGGGCAATCCGGTCTTGGACGAACTGCGCGTCGTAGGCCATGAGCGGCTAGTGGATACCTTGTGCGTCGCAATTCCGGGCGTGCAGGAAACCCTCGAACGGCGGCGACGTAGACGATAGCACTCAATCCAGCGACCAACTTAAGCTCCGCCCTCGGGTGGGGCTTTTTTGTTGGCGGAAAGAAATCCACGTGAAACTGAAAACACCTAAGCAAGTTTTCCCCGACATTATTCCGGTTAGCTACCAAAGCGGCATGTGCATGGTCCGAGAGAAGCATCTACCGAGCGTAAGAATCGGTCGGCGTGTTTTTATCGACGTCGATGAACTTGAAGCCTTCGCAAAGAACGGCGGCAAGGCGCTGCCGGGTGGCTGGCGACGGGAGCCGAAGTGACGACCATCTCGACCGACGTGAGTTTGATTGCTGGGGCGCTGGGCTTGCCGGTGTCTGTGGTCGCCACCTGGGGGACGGACCGGCTGCGAGACGGTGCGTGGGAAGCCCTGCGCATCTGTGAGGGCAAGTGCGAAATCGCGCAGCGCGAACGGGATGCGCTACTCGCAACTTGGCAACGGCTCAAGAGCAGCGCGGGGGGCGCACCATGACGGCGGCCGGCCTGCTCGATATGGGCCTGTCCGTCATCCCGGCGACAGCGCGGAAAGCGCCTGCGGTGGCGTGGAAGTCCTACCAGACGCGCATCCCGTCCCGTGATGAGTTCGACGGATGGGCGCGGACGAATCCGCCAGTCTGGGGCATAGTGACGGGCGCAGTGTCCCGGCGCGTGGTGCTCGACTTCGACGGCGACGACGGGCAGCGGACCCTCGAACGGCTGGGCCTACGTCCGCACGTCATCACACCATCGGGCGGCGCTCACCTCCATGTTGAACATCCTGGCTTTTCCGTCTCGACACAGAACCACATCTCCGCAAGTCGAAAGCCTTGGAGCGTGGAATGGCCGGGGCTCGACATTCGGGGCGATGGCGGATTCGAGGCGCTGATCGGAGCGACTGATCGGGGCGAGTACAGCATCGTCCGTGACCTGTCAGACCTCGAGCCCTGGAACGCGCTACCGGCGAACTTCCGGCGTCACTTCGAGCCGCGCGTGGAGCAGCCTATCGAGGATGAATTACTCAGACGGGCGCTCGACCTTGCGGCATCCAGTGGCCGCAATGAAGGCGGGCTCTGGCTGGCCTGCCAGTTACGGGACAACGGGCTGAATGAGTCCGAGGCCGAAGCCGTGATGGGGCGCTACAGCGGCTCTGTAGGCCCGCTGAACCGCAAAGGCGAGCGGGAGCCCTACACCATCGCTGAGGCCCGCGAATCACTGAGAAGCGCCTACAGTCGCGCGGCGCGGGAGCCCTGGCGCGGCAAGTCATCTTTAGGTTTCCTAAAGATAGACGGCGGCTATCTGGAAGAATCTTCCAGATGCGCCGATCCAGACGACCGGCTGATCTCGTTCCCGTACACCGACAGCGGCAACGCTGAACGATTCGAGATGGTGAACGGCGGCGACTTCCGTTATTGTGGCGCTCATGGCAAGTGGTACGCGTGGGATGGCACAAGATGGGCCATTGATGACGCGGGCCGCGCGTCACTGGCGGCGAAGGATGTTGCACGGCGGCTCTACGCTGAGGCGGCGACGATCACCGACGATACGCCACGACGGGCGGCGGCTGGCTGGGCGCGTCAGAGCGAATCGGCAGCACGGCGGGCGGCCATGCTCACGCTGGCACAGGGCGAGGGGCGAATCCCTGTCAGACCCGAAGCGTTCGACGCGGACCCGTGGCTACTGAACGTACTCAACGGCGTGGTGGACCTCCGCACCGGCGAACTCCTACAGCACCGGCGCGAAGGCCTCATGACCCGGCAGTGCCCCGTTGTTTACGATCCCGGCGCGCGGAGCCATGAATGGGCCGAGTTCTTGCGGGTTACGACAGACGGCGACGACGAACTGATCGAGTTCCTGATGCGCGTGGCAGGGTACGCATTCACGGGCAGCACTCGCGAAGAGAAGTTGTTCATGGTGCTGGGGCCGACAGGCAGCGGCAAGAGTACCTGGCTGGAAGCCCTGAAGAGCGTGGCTGGCGACTACGCCCGAACCGCTGACTTCGAGACGTTTACTCTGCGGCGCGATGCCGGAATACGAAACGATATCGCGGCTCTGGCGGGGCGGCGTCTGGTGCTGGCCATCGAAACCGAAGAAGGGAAGCGGTTGGCCGAAGGGCTGGTGAAGTCTCTCACGGGGCGCGACACAATCGCGGCTCGATACCTGTATGGCGAGTTCTTCGAGTTCCGCCCGCAGTTCAAGCTGATCCTGGCGGCGAACGATGCGCCGAAGGTACGGCATCAAGACGAGGCGATCTGGCGGCGAATTGTACGGCTACCCTTCGAGCACACCGTACCGGCATCCCGGCGCGATCCCGGCTTGAAAGAGCGGCTGACGGCAGACCCGGCGAACCTATCGGCGATCCTGGCTTGGGCAATTGAAGGTTGCCTTCGATGGCAGGAATCCGGCTTAGGCGAGCCTGAGCGAGTCCGCATCGCGACTCTCGCCTATCGTGAGGACCAAGACCCCTTGCGAGAGTTCATTCAGGAGTGCTGCGAACTGGGCCCGGATTACAGGATCTCAACGCGGTCACTTCGGGGCGCGTATGAGCGGTTCTGTGAGGCCGAAGGATACGAGCACCCGCTGGGCCCGAAGAGGTTTGCAGACGCACTGAAAATGACGCGATGCGAGGCCGAACGCACACCAGAGGAGCGGCTATGGCGCGGAATCAGGCTGAAGTAGGAGCTCTGTGGCGTCATGGCGTCATGTTCCATGACACATTAACTGGCTTTGTTTTCAGTGGGATGACACCGATGACACCACTTTCGTATAAACCTCGCGTAAGGGGGGGTAATGAAAAAGTTTCACACAAGTCGCGTCATTGCGTCATGTCGCGTCATGAAGGGCAGTTTCAGGCGGCGAATTCTGAGGCCGCGCGGGTGATCCTGGCAGATCCAGAACAGCACGGCGGGGCCGAGGCTCTCGCCGTCAGATGGGCGCAGCTGGTAGTCGAGCGACATCAGCCGGAACAATTGCAGGGCGATCTGTTTGAAGCATTGGAGGCGGCGGGGCCGCATAAGCGATGCTGCCCAAACGAGAGATGGCAATTCCACACGACGAGGTAAGCATGATCCAACAGACTCAATCAGACTTCGGCGCTCCATCGGCGCTCCTACGGCGGCGGATGTTTGATTTGATCCGCACCGGCAAGGACGGCAACGGGTTCGAGCACAACAGGCTAGACGCACTCGCCCGAGCGGAGCGGCTTTGGCAAGTGCTGATCGCGAGGGGCGCGGCAACGCTTGACGCCGATGACCAAGGCGAGGACCGGCGATGACTGGCAATCTGTACCTGGAAGTAGGGGGAGGGCGGCCTTACGACCTGGGTGATACCGTACAAAACCGCCTGTGAAGGTACATTTTTGTGAAAGTCGAGAAAACCTGATGAAAAAATCCAGCCAAAGCGTGAAACCACCCACCCCACCGGCTCACCTGTCGGCAGAGGCGCGGCGCTGGTGGCGGGCGCTGATGCAGGAGTTCACCATCGACGAT
>JACZJQ010000348.1 GCA_014860455.1 Bryobacteraceae bacterium
GCTCACAGTGGAACGTCCCACCAGACCAGGCCCACAGCGTCTCTGGAAGCTCGCCATGCTCAAGCTCGAGCTCAGCCAGGCTCAGATGCCCACCTGCCCGTGGATCAACGTCTAGGACGATCATGCCGTGATCAGGAGCCACGCCGACGTTATCGTCCGGGTGCCGGGTGAACCAGTTCTTTACCTGGTCGATGTCCCTGCTGGCATCTTTGACACCACGGGCAACGAGTTCTCCATCCGGTGCCTTGTCACCCGGTTTCAGCGGTAGGACTTGAAAACCACGGCCGACCAGGTCGAGAGCCGCCTGCGCCATCGGCGTCATGGCTGGCACCTCCGCACGGCCTGCCAGTAATCCACCATGGCGTCACGTTCGCGGGAGAGCACTTCGAGCTTCCCTTCAACGACCCGGACGGCTTCCCACGCCGCATCTTTGAGCCGGTCATGGCTCCAAACAGCGACGAGTTCACGCGGGACGTTCAAACAGCCGACGATTAAATCAAGCCTTGAATCCCTGCAGGTGCAAGGCGTATGCTGTAAGGGCATACTAGAGTCTTCTGGCGCTGTGAGCCCTGCTCGGCCCCGGCGCCTTTCTTTTTGTCCGTTTCGGCCGCTGTGCCAAATTTGTGCCAGCAGAGTGCCGTTACAGACGTTCAGGACGTTCTAGGCTAGGTCTGTTTGCTGTAAGTTCCCTGGAATCAATGGGGCTTAGATGTCCGAATCCCATGCCGTCCACCATCCCGACCACCCCTTCCATCCCTGTCCACTCGTAGCACTGCCTTCACCCCGGCTCGTTGAGCCTGTTGGCGATGGCCTCCTCGATCAGACGCAATTCCTCTCCGGTCAGTTCCGGAAACAGCGGTTTCTTTCCCTGCGAGAGACGTCCGTGGTTTTGCAGGAGCAGCTTCACCAGAAGCCGCAGGCGGTTGTCCGGCAGTTCAACCACTTTGCGTACGTCCAGGCATGCTCCATCGAATTGTTCGAGGAAACGCAACTCCTCGGGCCAGTCCTTCTCGATGGTCTCGGCGATGCAATCGTAGAGGAACTCGGCGTGGCGGGTCAGGTCCGGGTAGCGGTAGAAGTCTTGGGTGTCATTCTGCACGGTCATCCGGTTGGCGGAATCGAGCGTGTATTCAACCTGAGGATTGACCAACTTGGATACAGTCTCCAGCACGGTTTCGTAGTCCTTCATCCGCCGCTGGATTACGGCGGAAACCGGGAAGATCACGCCCTCGGGCGTATATCGCGTCGCGGCGAGGATGTGGTGGATCAGGAACCGATGAAGACGGCCGTTGCCATCCTCGAAGGGGTGCAGGTAGACGAATCCAAACGAGGCGCAGGCGGTCAAGGGGACGATGTCGCTGGCGTCGGCCATCGAGATCTTGTTCAATAGTTGCAACCAACACTCCATCAAGCCGGACAGATCCTCGGGCTTTGGGCAGACGTAGCGGACGTCCTCAGAGTAGTCGTAGCGGCGGGTCCGCCCAACGTAGTTTTGTATCTCGCGCCAGCCGGAGGCGGCGAAACGCTCATCCTGAACGATGGCGTTTTGCAGCCGGACCAGAGCCGCCTCACTGGCGATATCCTCGGTTCCGGCGCCTTCGAGCACGGCGAGGAAGCGGGACTCACGATCCGGGGACGGCGTCTCGCCTTCAATCGCGTAGGATGACCGGGTCTCGCTGCGATAGAGGTATTCGGCCACACGACGCAGCAGAGATGCATCCAGTCCGATGGTCAGTTGCTGGACCGCCTCGCCGTAGTTGCTGCACTGATGCTGCTGAAGCGCCTTGGTCCGCCGGATGAGGGGACAGTAGCCAGCGGCGCCCAGGAGGTTGTTCCTGACCCGGTGCCGCTTCGAGATCGGAGCCTTGAAGCGCTTGCTCTGCCAGACGATTTGGCGTTTTTCGTCGGCGAGAAGGGAGAGGGGAGCGAGGCTGTCGGCAAGCGGAAGCGGCGGCCATGACAGGCGTTCGTAGAGATACCAGGCCCGCCTTGCATAGGCGCTGTTTGGTTGATCTTGCACCCAGTCCTCGATCACGGCCGGCGGCAGTGCTTCGATGACCCGATGCCAGACACGGAGATCGATCGGTTCATAGCGCAGGGCGAAGCGAAGATGGTCTCGGAGGGTTCGGCACTCGTAGCTAAGTGGATATATTTCAAGAACTTCGTCTGGACTCTCCACCGTCTGGCGAGCTGTGGGACCGGTCTCGCTGCGGACGGCGGGCGGCTCCACTGCGAGTTGCAGTTCCCTCAACAGCCCCATCAGGCCGACAGCGTGATTCATAGCTGAGCCTCCCTACAAAAACACATCCGCAGACCGGCATGGGCGCCAAAACGTTCCGATCCGTTCAGAAACGTTCTCTGGCCTAACGGCATGTGTGGATTTCTTATTTTCCATCCAAAAACATATATTTTCAAGCCGGATCGTTCAAAAACGTATCCGGCGGAGATGGAGCGCACGATCAGGACGCCCTTCCGGGAATTGGCCGCTGTCGCTGTACGAACTATTTGACGCTTTGAGTGTCGTAGACGACGACTTTCTTCCAGAGGGCGGATTTGGTGCGGAAGGTGTCGTGGAGCGGGTGGGTGTCGTAGATCTTCCAGGCGGCTTTGTCGTCGAAGGTGACCAGCCAGTAGTAGGTGAACGAATTATCGACGACGTCGCGGGCGTCGGCCGCGGGCGTGCCGATGAACGAGTAGCGGATGCCGGGGATGGCGCGCATCTTGCTCAACTCGGCGAGAAACTCCTTGCGGGCGGCGGGGCTTTCGGGCTGCGCGAGCCAGAAATAGACGTGGTGGAGGAACCTACCCTCGACCGGCTTCTGGGCGTTGAGCGAGGGCGTGGCGAGAAGGGCGGCGGCCAGCGCCAGGGTGAAAGTGATCGTTTTCATGGCTAACCGGAATTATAGCTGGGGCGGGGCAGGAAGAGGGCAGGCGTTGGGACTGGAGATGGCCGAGGAGGTCTCAACGCGAGTAGCCATGCTTTGTGGCAACGCACAACAGGTGATGAAAGCGGTTGTCTTAGATAGTGTCAAGACGGCAGGTTGAGGGCCAGAGCCATGTGGACAGATGCAGGAGAAAGTGGCGACACGGCGGAACTGGGCAGCGCGGCCCCGGGGCCTGTACCGCGGCGGCAGGATCCGGGGACTGCAAAAGGGGACAGCGACCGGGGAAACAGACCGCATCTCGCGGACGGATTCGTCTTCTGGAACGTCCAGCCCTTTGATTTGAAATGAGTTACACTTCATTGAATGACCTTCCGCCAGACGGCGCAACTGCCTGACGGCTCCGCCAGAAACGGGGCCGAGGCATCGCTTGCCGTCGTGTGTCCGATGGCGAATGAGGGCAGCAGGGGCGCCGATTTTGCCGCCGCGGTCCTGGAGCACTGTGGGGGGATCGCCAACGTCAGGTTCTTCGCCGTTCTCGACCGTGCCACGCGGGACAACAGCCTGGAATTGATGCGGGAACTCGAGGCCAGAGAGCCGAGGTTGACCGTGGTCTGGGCGCCGGAGAACCGTTGCGTGGTGGATGCCTACGTCTGCGGATACCGTCATGCGCTGGAGGCGGGCTTCGACTGGATTCTGGAAATCGACGCCGGATTCAGCCACCAGCCCGAGGATATTGCCCAGTTTCTCGAAGCCATGCGCGAGGGCAGGGATTGCGTCTTTGGCAGCAGATTCATGAAGGGCGGGGCGATCGTGAACAGCCCCCTTTCCCGGCGGCTGGTGAGCCGGGGCGGGACCATCCTGGCCAACCTGTTGCTGGGCACTCGGCAAACGGATATGACCAGCGGCTTCGAGATGTTCACACACGAGACGCTTCGAATGGTGCTGGACCGCGGGATACAGTCGAGGGCGCACTTTTTCCAGACCGAGATCAAGGCCTACTGCCGGAACCTGAACTACGTGGAGATGCCGATCCGTTATGAGGCGGCCAGCCCGGGACTGAGCGGGCCGGCTTTGGCCGATTCGTTCAAGCACCTGTGGCGCCTGGCGCGGATGCGGATGAAGGGGGAGTTGTAGGTATGGCGAATCAAGCGCCGCGGGTGGGGCTGGCGGGCGCGGTGGTGGTCACCTCCATCGCCGAACCGAATGCGGCTCTCCGGGCGCTTGCGCAAGGATGCGCCGAAGCCGGATATGGCTTTTATGTCATCGGGGACGTGCCGAGCCCGCCTGACTTCAGAATCGATCATTGCCGGTTCGTGCCACTCGCCGAACAGGAGCAGAGCGGTTGGAAGCTGGCCGAACTGCTGCCGAAGCGGCATTACGCAAGGAAGAACCTCGGTTACCTGATAGCGATGGCGGCGGCTTCGCCGGTGATTGTCGAAACCGACGACGATAACCTGCCAAAGCCTGCATTCTGGCGCCAGAGGCGGCGTGAGGCGCGGGCGCGGGTGGTGGAGAGCCAGGGCTGGGTGAACGTATACGCGCTGTTTTCCAGCGCGATGATCTGGCCGCGCGGGTTGCCGCTGGATGAAATCCGTAAACCGCAGCCCGAGCCGGGTTCACTCACCGAAGCCGGGATCCGGTGCCCGATCCAGCAGGGATTGGTCGACGGCGATCCGGATGTCGACGCAGTCTACCGGCTGCTGTTCCCGCTGCCTGGCGAGTTCCGCGCCGGATTCAGCGTGGCCCTGAAACCGGGCGCGTGGTGCCCGTTTAACAGCCAGAACACCACCTGGTTTCCGGAAGCCTACCCGCTGATGTACCTGCCTTCCTTTTGCACGTTCAGGATGACCGACATCTGGCGCAGTTTCGTCGCTCAGCGGATCGCATGGGAGAACGGGTGGCCGCTGCTTTTCCACGAGGCTGACCTGTTCCAGGAACGCAACGTCCACAACCTGATGAGGGATTTCCAGGACGAGGTGCCCGGATACCTGAATAACCGAAGGATCTGTGAGGAACTCCAGCGGGTGAGCCTCAGGCCGGGCACGGATCGGCTCGGGGAAAACCTGCTGATCTGCTACGAAGCCCTTGTCCGGACAGGCGTCATCGAGAAGCCCGAATTGGGTCTGGTGCAGGCATGGACAGAAGATGTGGAGAGGGCGGCGGCGAGTTTCCCGGCGGCGCCGTAGCAGCGTACAGCGGTCGACACTCAGCCGGGCGAGCCGGCAATGGACTGGCGGCCGTTACTTCAGCCTGTACAGTGCCACGCCGTGGCGATCGATCTCCGCTGACACCTGATCCGATACGGGCACCAGGTCCTGTTGCCGCCAGAGGTCACGCACGCCTCGCTGTCCTTTCAGCCCAAGGTCGGCGAACGAGGCCGATACGCGGCGGGGCTGTTCGCTTAAGTTGAACAGGCCCACCGCGACCGAACCGTCTTCCAGCGGTTTGACCATCACCAACTCGTCGTCGTTCTTGCGGATGACGCGGGCCTGCTTGCCCAGCGGGTCCTGGTTGACGTCGATCACTTCGGCATTGCAGAGGACGTTCAAGGTGAACTCGTCGAGCCGCCCCATGTCGCCGGAGAAGAACAGCGGCGAGGCCATCATCGACCACAGCGACATGTAACTGTACTGCTCCCAGGCGGTGAGCGTGGTCTGCTTCGGCGCCTGGCTCATGCTGCGGGCGTTGCCGATGGTGCCGATCAGGATGTAGTCAGGATCATTCCAGCCGCCCGGACCGGCGTAATCGGCCAGCAGCATGTTCTTGAAGGCGATCGAATAGAAGCCCGGCAAGCGGGTGTCCCTTTCCAGACCCAGGTCGCCGGTGGTCCGCCACGACTGTCCGCCCACCTCGGCGCCCCACTTCCAGACGTCGCCCATGCCGTACTGGCAGAGGTTGAACTGAATGTCCCGGTTCTGTCTTTCCAGCAGCCCACCCATCAGCGCGTAGGGCTTGGTGAAGTCCTCGCGCGTGGCCGGCTTCACCAGCCGCCCGTAGGAGCACCAGTCGTACTTCAACAGGTCGTAGCCCCATTCGGCGAAGGTTCGGGCGTCGATCTCCTCATGCTGCCAGGCGGCGGTGTACTGGGCGCAGGTAAGGGGCCCAGGGCCGGTGTAGATGCCCGCCTTCAAGCCTTTGGCGTGGATGTAGGCGGTCAAGCCGGGCATGTCAGGAAAACGAAGATTGGGACGGATCCTGCCCGACGAGTCGCGCGGCGCGCCGTTCAGCGCCGGGTCGTCAGAGCCCGGTTTCATCATCCAGCAGTCGTCGATCGAGACATAGGAATAGCCGTAATCGGCCATCCCTGAGGCGACCATGGCGTCGGCGGCTTCGCGGAACAACTTGTCGGAAACGCGGTCGTAGTGAGTGTACCAATGGTTCCAGCCCATGGGCGGGGTGAGCGCGATGGTGTCGCCGACGGTGAGGCGGAATTCGCGCGACGCTTTGCCGTGCGCGTTCGAGGCGCGCAGCGTCACCTTATTCAGGCCCGGTTTGGCGGGGGCCGTACCGGTGAGGATTCCGGTGGCCGCATCCAGCTTGATCGACGCCGGCAACCCGACGGCCTCGAACTTCATCGGCCGCGCGCCGGTGGCGGGGATCCGGTACAGAAACGGCCTGCCGGGGCGGACGCCGTAGACGCGGGGCCCGTTGATGCGCGGTTCGGGTCCGGGCTTCGGCGTCAGGATCGGCATCTCGGCAGCCAGCAGGGGCAGCGTGGTGAGGGCGAGCAAGGCAAGGCGCATGGACGGCTCCTGAGAATCCGTGAATCGGAGTTCGCCATGAGTTTATCGCGAACCGTTGGAGGATGTCCTTCTGTCAGGCCGTGGCTGGGGCGACCCGCCCGCGCCTGATCTCGGTGATGCGGCAGGCGGACTTCATTTCGCAGTACTCGCAAACATCGTCGATTGCCGGATTCGGCGCGATCACGCCATCCAGGATACGCGCCGCCGCGTTGCTGGCGCGGTCGAGCGCGGACTGGATCATCTCTGCGGCGTCGCCCTTGAACTTCCAGGCCTCGGCTGAGCGCAGGGGTACGTATGCGGCCGCCTGCGGTTTGTAGCCCATATCGCGCAGCGCGGCGAGATAGATGCCGAGTTGCAGCAGGGCGCCGGCTTCCTCAAGGCGCTTGAGCCGGTCGAGTTTGCTGGCCCTGGAGTACTTGAAATCGATGACGCGGCAGTTGCCCTCTTCATCGACGTCGTAGCGGTCGATGCGTCCCTTTACAACCTCCCCTGAATCGAGCGTCACCTTTGCCGCCTGTTCAAAACTCGCCTGGAAGCCGGCATCGATCTTCGGATCGGCCGCGTAATGGCGAAGCGCCCGTAAAGCGCGGAGGCGTTCGAACTCCGCATGATAGCCCGGTGGCACCCTCAACTTGCGGGTCAGCCGCTCCCAGTGAGATTCGAAGATCCTTTCCACCGGCCCGCCGCGTTTGTGCCACTCGACGATTACGGCATGGACCAGCGACCCGAGCGCGAGCATATCCAGCCGCTCAGCCGGGCGCGCCGGCGCCTCGTCCAGATCAAGGCTATGGCGGGAGAAGTAGACGAATGGGCAGGAGAGAAACGTCTCCAGCGCGGTCCCGGAATGGGTTTCATGGACGCGGCGCAACGCGGTCCTCGCATCACCGGAAGCCAGCACAGTCGGTGGCGCGGCGGGCGCGGGACGCGACGGCCGGATGAGGACAGGCTGAGCGGGCGCGAGTTCGGCATCGATGGACGCGAGTTCAAAGCTTGGCAACGTGGCCTCGCCCTTGGCGTCGAACTGAGGATAGGAAAGGACGGCCAGTTGGGTGGCGCGGGAGCGAGCCAGCGAGAACAGGAACCTTTCTTCCTGGTCGCGGCCCTCGCGGGTGCGCAGTAACACGCCCGACTGCCTTGCGCGGATGCGCAGATCGTTCGGCAAGATTGGCTCGATACCCGGATGGCGGGGAAATTCACCCTCCAGCAGTCCGGCGACGAAAACAACCGGCAACTCCCACTGGCGCGCTTCATAGACATCCATCAACGCCACGGCGTCGCGGCGGTTGCTGGCCAGGCGCAGATCGCCGCCACGGATCGCCATCCAGGCATGACGCCAGTATTTCTGGAACGGCGCCGGTTCGTCGCCAAGCAGCGCCGCGCCGTCACTGAGCGCGGACCGGACCGAGGCGATGGCGGCGGCCCGGGCGCGCGACAGACGCGCCGACTCGATCGTGGCGCTGTCAGGAGGCAGAGCGAGCGCCAGCAGCGGCGCCAGCGACTCGGCCCACTGAGCCGCCGGAAGCGACTTGCCGTTCCAGTCCGCGGCAGCCTCCAGCGCAACAAGCGCCTCCATGATCGCGTCGCCGCCCTGGCAGCGTTCGGCCTCGGCCTTCAGTCTGTCGATGCCGGAAAACGGCATGGCCTCAATCACCTTCGTGGTGAAACGCTCGATCGCCGGCGACACGCCGGCCCGAAAAGCCGGATTGCGCAACACAGCCAGCGCCGCGCCGGATTCCCAGCCCGTCTCAATCGCAGCGGCCAAGTCCGACATCCAGACGGCGACAGGGTGCGCCGACAACGGTCTGGCCAGAAACGAACGGAACGGGATGCCGAAACGTGAAAAGGCAGACTCGATCAGTTCAGAAAACGATCCCGCCGACCTCACAATCACGCCAATCTCGCTGTACCCTAAGCCCTGATCCCGCAAACCGACGATGCGCCGGGCTATCTCATCGGCCTCGCGGTGAATGGTCGCCGCCGGGGCGATCTCGACCTTCGGCAAAGACCGCACGGCACTCAGGCGCTGCTCCTCGGCTCCAGCCGCGCGCAGGCTTTGGCGGGCCTCGGCCGCGCCGGGCCACTCGGGCAGCGTGATGGTGACTCGCAGGCGCCTTGCCGCGGCCCGGATGAGCGATACCTCGACAGGCGACAGCGTGAAGAAACCGTCGAAGTACAGCGCATCGCAGCCGCTCAGAGACCTTTCGACGATTGCCGAAGCCGCCGCCGAGACCAGGCCCGGAGCCATTAGCAGTTGCCGGCGTGTCAGTTCGGCCTCCACCTCTGCGTAGACATTGCCCAGGTCCGCCATCGCCGGCGAAGTCCAGACGCGCATCGAGCCAAGAGCCTGCCACTGGTCCGGTCCGCAGCCCGCGCCGCCAAGCTCCAGCATTGCACCGGCGATTGCGGCAGCCAGGCCGGGCGTGTCCATGGCGCAGGCGAAAGCACGGGGCTTCAGCCGCTCAAGCGCCTCTTCCACAATCAGGGTCAACTCGGTTTCGCCGGCAGCCCGCTTCTCCGGCAACAACTCGGAGATCAGGCCCGCGAGCGTGATGATGCGCGAGGGCCGGACAAGGAAGCCCTCTCGCGCCAGCAGGTTGCGAGTATGGGCAGCCATGGTTGACGTCGGCACGACCAGGCGGAAACGGCCGTCGCCTTTCGACAAACGCGCACGGATCTCGTCGAGGATCAAAGTCGTCTTGCCCGAACCGGGCGGGCCGATGATCAGTTTCATGGCGCTATGTCTTCAGGCGGGTCAACAGGTATGCGCCGGCCAAGGTGAAAACCACATGCGGAGACCACGCCGCCAGCGCGGGTGGCAGCAGTCCGACGTTGCCGAACTGCTCAAAAAGGAAGTTCAGCGCGAAATAGGCGATGGCGATGACGAAGCTGACCCCGACGCCGGTCATCGCCCCGCGACTGCCGGTCAGGAAAGCAAACGGCACCGAAATCAACGCCATCAACAGCGCGAACAGCGGCGCCGAGAACTTGCGGTTGTACTGCACTTCGAGCGGCACCACGCTGAAGCCGCTTTGGCGCAGTTCGCCGATATAGTCGCGAAGCTGCTCGAAGTTCATCTGCTTGTATGTCTTCACCTCCTTGGCGAACCACGACGGCGGCTCGTCCAGGGTGGCGAACGTGGCCGTTTCGCCGGAGAAATTGAGGAAACGGTCGTTCTTGGGTTTCAGGTCGCGGGCCCAGCCGTCCTGGAAGACCCAGGTCTTCAGCCGCGGTTCCCAGCGAGCCTGCGACGCCTTGATGTGACGTTTCAACTGAAACGCCGCGTCGTCGAACTCAAAGACGCTGACATCGCCCAGCATCTCCTTTTCCGGATCGAACAGCTTGTAGTAGTAAATCCTCGACCCGCGGCCGAAGATCCACTGCCGGCCGGGGCTCAAATAGGTCTGCACGGGCCGGCCCTTGATCCGGTTGCGGATGGCGTCCTGAACCAGGTTGGCCTGGGTGACCACGTAGTGGTCGAAGGCAAAAAGCCCGATACTCAACATGGCCGCGGCAACAAAGACTGGCGTGGCCAGCCGGTAGAGGCTAACGCCGCAGGCCTTAAAGGCCGTGATCTCGTTGTTCTTCGCCATCACGCCAAACGTCACCAGCACGGCCACCAAAACGCTGACCGGCGCCGCGTCGAAGATCAGCTTCGGCGCCAGAAACACCAGGTACCGGATCAGTTCCGGCATCGGGATCTGCTGTCTGAAGACGTCGCCCAACAGTTCAAAGAAGTTGAACACTTCGGTCAGCAGCACGAAACTGGCTAGCAGGACGCTGAAATAGAACAGGAAACTGGACAGCACCATCGCGTCAATCACCAGCGGCAGCGCCGCCACGCGCCTTCGCGAACCCGGCCTCGCCGTCGCCCGGCGCAGCGCCGAGGCGATGCGCCCGGTGTGCAGCGCCGCCCACGACTTCACCGTGCCGAACAGGTCCCGTCCCGCGGTCTTTTCCAGCCTGGCCAGCATCACCACGCCGAAAATGGCGAAGAAGACGTTCGGTATCCAGACGGCCAGGGTGGCGTTGATGCGGCCTTCCCTGGCCAATCCCACCAGGCTCACCAGCGCCATGTAGTAGAAAAACGCGAAAGCCACCGTGATCACGAACGCCGCCGACTTGCCGCCCTTGCGCGAACTCACGCCCAGCGGCATGCCCGTCATTGCCAGCAGCAGGCAGGCCAGGGGCAAGGCCAGCCGCTGGTGGAACTCGATGTTCGCTTCCGGGGACTTTGAAATCTCCGGGAACAGTTCCGAGGTGGATGTCGCCGAGAACAGTTTCGCCTTCACGGCCGCCCGTTCCCGAGCTTCGAGCACTTGCTCGCCCTGGGGATACGAGACCCGGTAGTAGGTCTCCGGATCCGGCCCGGCCTCGTAGGTGCTATTGTGCTGCATGGTCATTTGCAGCCGGTTTCGCGCGGCATCCGGGGTCACCATCGCTTCGCCCGTCAGCGTGACACGCGGACCCTCACCCTGCTCGCCCGACCCCATCGACTTCCGCTGCCCCGCCGGCGTCATGTCGGCGATGAAGATGTTCCGCCACCGCACCGGCTGGCCCGGCAGCACGTCACCGACATAGAGGATCGTATTCGGAAAGCTCTCTTCGAACACCCTTGGCTGGATCTCGGCGGTCACCTGCGCCGCGCCCATTTCGTTGAGCACACGGATTGTTTCGGTGTTGCACCACGGCGTCAGCCAGAGCGAGCAGAATCCAGTAAACAGAACCGCCGCCAGTCCAAACGCCGCCGCCGGTAAGGCCAACCGCCGCGCCGGAATCCCGGAGGCGCGCAAAGCGATGATCTCGCCGTCGCTCGACATTCTCGACAACGCGATCAGCGTGCCTGACAGCACGCCAAGCGGTATGGTGAGCGGCATGGTGGCCGGCAGCAGCAACAGAAACAGATAGCCGACGTTCGCGGGGCTTGTCGATGCGTTCACCAGGATGGCGAACAACTGACCCGCCTTCTGCAGAAACAGAACGAAGACAAACAGCACCGACCCCAGCACGGCGCTGGCGAAGATCTCGACAAAAAGAGTTCGCCCGATCAGGCCCATGGGGTCACCGCATCAGGGCGCCGATGGCGGCGGCACCACGGGCAGCTTTGGCGCGTCATCGCGAGCAGGCTCGAGTTCGAGATCCTCGAACAGCACGCCCGGAGCCGCCACCGAGCATCCGACGACGGAACTGCCCGCACCGGACAACGCCAGCGGCATCCCGTTATCCACATAACTGAAAACGGCCGTCTCGCGCGAAGCGGCCATGATGTCGCGGAACGAGCGCGTGCCCAGGTTCCTGAACCGCAACCCCCGGACCAACTTCTCCGTGCCGTCCGGGTACACCTGATAGACCAGCACGGGATTGCTCACCGGACGCCCCCCGCCGCCGCTGGCCGTCCGCTGGCTCAGCCGGCGCAGGTCGTCGATCGACCCGTGCGACGGGAAGTCCATCTTGCGGACGATAATCCCATAGGGCTTGCCCTGCTGCTTGATCATCTCGATCATGCGCGTCTTCAGCGCGCTCAGAGCCTCGGACTCGGCCGCCTTCACAAACAGGTTCGAGATCCTCGGCTGGCGCACCCCAAAGGCGCCCGGCAGCCGCGCCCGGCCCGTCGAAGCCAGCACGCCCCGCACCGGCTGGCGAGTGGTCAACAGCGTTTTCAACACGCCTTTTTCCACCACGTTCAACGTCCGCGGCGTCACGCCCTGCATGTCCACTTTGTATTGGCCCGCCAGCGGCTGGCCGTCGTGCACGGTTGCGCTGGGATCGTCGATCAGATCCATCCATTCCGGCAGCACGCGGGAGCCGAGACGCGCCTCGTAGTCGCTGCCTCCGAACGGCACTGACCGGCCTGGTTCGGCCACCGGGCGGCGGACCACCGAGAGGTGGGCGCCGACGATCTCGCCGAAGAGTTGCGCCGCGGCCTGCGGCTCGAACAGCACCGGCCCGACGTAGGTCTCGCCTCGCGGCGCCTCGGCCAGACGGTCCAGATTTGCCGCCACCGCGCGCACGTGGGCGTTCAACGCCTGGTCGCCGGGCAGCCCCGACGGGCTCAGTGCGACGAGTGTCGCCCCGTCATAAACCATGAATCCATCCTGGGCCTGACGGCTTCCGCGGGCATGGAGGTAGGCGATCTGATCGCCCACCCGGACCCAACTTCCCTCGCTGTTGGCGTAGTAGAACGTGCCTTGCGAAACCTGAAACTCAACCAGTCCCCCCGTATTCTCGGGCGAGGCCGAGAACAGCGCGGACAACTCCCTCACACGCCGCGACCAGAGGTCCTTGTCGGCCGGAGGCTGTTTCACCTGCTCAATGAGAATCGTCCGCGGGGCCCCGCTGAAATCGGGCAGCCGGTCCTGCACGGTTACGCCTCGCAGCGACGCCGTCTTGCGCCCGATCGCCTCCACCGCCGTCTTGTAGGCGCGGTCGAGACTCAGCCACATGGCGGCTCGCAGGTTCAATAAGTGGTCGTCCAGCGGCAGCAGGCCGGTATCGTATCGGGTGCCGGCATAGAAATCACTGTAGATGGATCCGGTATTGTCGAAGTCCGGCCGGCCCACCCGGACGCCAACCCGGAGCGGCCTGAACCGGTTCTCCCTCAGGTCGAAAATCGCGCCGAAAGAGGCTGCGATCGCCATGGTCCGCGCGTCCTCGACGCTGATTTCGACGTAGTAGGGTGGATCGCTCATCAACCGCAGGTCGCGGGCCCGGCCAAGTTCCTCCGCGGCGGCCCGCAGGATGGGATCCGAGTTGATGGCCGCCGTCAATTTCGCAGCCGCTGGATCGGGCTTCTGAGCCTGCGCAGGCCCACCGCTCTGTCCGGCTCCGCCCGCCGCGGCCTGCCGCAGGCACAATGCGCCACCGGCCAGAAGAATCGGCAACGTGAGCAGGATTCCCGGTTTCATTGCGCCCCTCCGCTGATCATCGGCCTGGGCAGCAGCGGCGGACGGTCGGTTTGCGTGGGCTTTCGCTGCACCTCAATCTCGGAGACCAGCAACGCCGGCGAAACGGCCGAAACCGGCACCTGCCCCGACTCGGCGCCGCAGTACCCGTTGAAGACCTCGTCCTTGTCGCTGGTGGCCAGAATCTTCTCGAAACTCGCCAGTGGCGTGCCGACGATGTCCACGCCCCTCACCAGCTCAGGCGGGCGGTTCGGATAGATCCGGTACACCACCAGCGGGATCACGGTGAACGCCTGCAGCCCTCTCCGCCGCGTTGTCGTGTAGCCGCCTGTGACCGTATCGAAAAGAAGCCCGTACGGCTTGCCCTGGCGAATGACCTCTTCAATCAGCATCTTGCGGAGTTCGGCATCGCTCACCCGCTTGGCCGACTCTACGATCAGGTTTGACTGGCGCGCAATCGCCTCATAGCCCGGCTGGCGCCGGCCATGGCCGTTCGAACTCAGCCCGCTGGGGATCGGTTCCCGCGAAACCAGGAAGCTCTTCAGCGTCCCGCTTTCCACAACGCGCACCGGTTGTGCCGGGCGGCCTTCGTCGTCGAAGGCGTACCAGCCGTTCAGGTCCACGCCGGCCGCGGATTTGCGGGTTGGGTCGAAAAGGACGGAAAGGAACGGCGGCAGCACCTGCTTGTCCAGACTGTTTGTGAACGTCTGGCCCTCGGTTTCGTCCTTCTGGCGGTGGCCCTCGACACGGTGTCCGAAAATCTCATGGAAGAACACGCCTGCGGCCCGCCCCGACAGGATCGCCGGCCCGACATAGGGGTCCACCGGCTGAGCCTTTAGCAGCGCGGACACGGTCAGCGCCGTCCTTCTTGCGGCCTCGATCAGAACGTCGTCCTTGGGTAGTCCGGCTGGGTCGGCGGCGTCAAAACTCTCTGTGGTGACAAGGTCCTGCCCGTCGTAGGCCTTCACCCTGGCCACGACGCCCCAGCGGGCAAAGTTTCTGCCGTGGCTCACCGATGTCCCTTCGGAGTCGACAAACGTCCGGCGCTCCGTGCGCACATTCAGCGAGACCGTCGAGGTGATGACGCCGAAGACGCCGGTGGCCGCCGAATGTTTGCGCAGACGGTTTGCCCATTCCTGCGCGTTGACCTTGGTTGCCGGCGTATCCACCGCGCCGGTCACCGGCTTCTCGGCCGAAAAATCAGGAACCTTGGCCGCCGAAACCGCCAGGCCGGTAGAACTCTTAACCTTGATATATCTCTGCGATGCAACGCGCCACGCGCGGTCGGTTTCACGCCACAGGATCCGCCGCACCGAGGCTTCGTTATCCTCCACCGGCAGTTCGGCGGAGGCCGAAAAGCTCTGCCGCTCGCCGCCGGCGACACGGTAGTTATCGAACTCCGGGGAACCGACCCGGACTGAAACGTCCAGCCGCCGCCGGCGCTGTGAGCTCGAGTTTTGCAGCGAGCCCAGGACGGCCGAGATGTCGTGCGAATCGACCTCGGTCACCTGGTAAGAGATGTAGTAAGCCGCCGGTTCGGCTTTCGAAAGGCCGTCCAGATTTCGCTTCAATTCCGAGGAGAGAATCTGGGCAAGGGCGGGCGAGGCCGGCACAGCCGGATTCTTCGAGGCTTGGCCGTTTGCGGCGCCAGGCGCCTGCGTCAGCGCGTAGAGAGTGAGAACTCCCAGCGCTCCCAGAGGTTTGCGCAACACGATAGCAGAATAGCACGCGTGTTCAGAGCGGTTCCGCGCGGCCGGGTCTGGACTCAGGCGGCGTTCGCCGGAGCCGCCCCGGCGCCGAATTCGCCTTTGTTGCGGAAACCGCTGATCGCCAGGCCGTACCTGCCGCGAACGCCTGTCTTTTCGAAGATGTGTTTCAGGTGGATCTTGACCGTGCCTGGCCTGATTCCGAGTTCCTGCGCGATCTCCTTGTTCTTCATGCCGCGCTCGACCAGCAGGAGCACCTGCCGTTCTCTGGACGTCAGATCGTTCCGCCCGAACCGGGCTTCCCGGCCGGAGTCGTTGAAGACGCAGCCCTCCATCCATGTGGCGTGTCCGGCGACCGTCTTGAGGCAGGCGAGGATGGTACTCACGTCCGCGGTCTTGCTGAGAATGCCCCGCGCTCCAGCCTGTAGCAGCCTGAGGGCTTCCTGCTCGTTCATCGAATTCCCCCAGACGATGATGCCGGTCCGCCTTGAGGCAAGCGAATCGGCGGAGGCCAGTGCGTCAATCACGGCCTGCAAGCCCAGCGTCTTATCGATGACAAGCAGGTCCACAGGGTCCTGCCGCACCAGTTGCAGCCCCAGAATCAGGCTGCCCGCGCTCCAACGGATTCGGAAATTCGCCGATCCGGCGACAATTGCCTTCATGCCTTCTACCGTGGCGGGCTGCGTATCGAGGAGGCCGATGGTCTTCGGTGTTGGTTCAGATGACATATCGATATCCGGCCATTAAGAGCCTCGGCTCTCTGACCGTTCGCTTATTAGTCCTCGCACGAGTGGAAAGCTCTCAAGTTTTTGCCAACTCGCGACGATAGACCCTATGAGGCCGGAAAAACAGACTCCGGTCACCTAATTAACGGTTCAGGAGATGCCGTGGCGGCCACGCCCAGAAGCCTCGGACATTGGAAAGTACTGCTCATCGTCCCCGACCAGGAGACCCGAGCCACCCTGCACGGCCTTTTGCAGGGGCTGCTTCCCTTCTCGCAGGTCTGCGACTTGACGAACTACCCCACCCGCGCGGTGCTGGAAGAGGCCCTGCTCGAGTACGGGACCACGCTCTGTTTTGTTGACGCCACGTCGAACCAGGAGTGGGCGCAGGCCCTGCTCAGCGACCTGGCCATGCTGAACTCCAAGCTGCCAGTGGTGGCGGTCCACGGCCGGAGCGATCCGGACTTCATTCTCCGCACTCTGCGCGCCGGCGCAACCGAAGTTCTGATCAAGCCGCTCGCCGAAGACCAGTTCATTTCGGTCCTGGAGCGGTTGCACGCGGTCCACGGCGCCAATCACCATACAGGCAAACTGATTGCGATGATCCCGGCCAAGGGCGCCTGCGGGTCTTCGACCATCTCCTGCAACCTGGCGCATTATGCTCGCCGCGCCGGACTGTCGCGCGTCCTGCTTGCCGACCTTGACCCCTTGACCGGGACCATCCCATTCCTGCTTAAGCTGAGATCGCTTTACAGCTTCGTCGACGCCCTCACCCGGAGCACTTCGCTCGACGAGGACATCTGGCGAGGCCTCGTCGCCGGTTGGGGAGGCATCGACGTCCTTCTCTCCCCCGATAAGCCCGTCCACGGCATCGACGACCACAGCGACGCCTCAGCGATGCTCCAGTTCTCCGGTATGATCTACGACCTCGTGATCACCGACACCAACGTGCCTTACGGTCCGTGGGCGCTCTCCATCGCCCGAAGTTGCGATGAACTGCTGCTGGTCACCACAAACGAACTGTCGAGCCTTCAGGCGGCCCAGAAGGCGCTCGCCTACTTCGACCGCAACCGGATCGAGCGATCGAAGGTCCACGTCGTGGTCAATCGCTTCAGCAAAGACGTCGGACTCAGCCAGGAAGTGATCGAAGCGGCCCTGCACACCGAGGTCTATCACCTCATCCCGAGCGACTTCGTGACGATCAACCGTTCCCTGGTCGAAGGCCGCGCCGTGCCAAGTACCACTGCTATTGGCCGGAGCATCGAGGCCCTGGTCGAGAAACTGACAGGCAAGGCCGTTTCCCTGCCGAAACCCAAGTCGTCATCTTTGACCAACCTCTTCGGATTGCTCCGCCGCTAGTTACAAGCCCGCCCGCCTGCTATCATCAGCCCCAGGATGATTGCGCTCGACTCAGACGAAGCCATCCCCCTGCTTTCATTGCGTCTTGGGAGTTCACCAGGCTCGCTCAGGCTCACGCCACTTGGGGGCGGCGTCTCAAATCTCGTCTATCTCATTGAAACGGCTACTCTTCGCTGCGTCGCAAAACAAGCGCTCGACAAACTCCGCGTCGAGCAGGACTGGTTCTGCTCACCGTGCCGCATCCACAGCGAGGCCGCCGCCATGCGGGCATTCGGCCCGGTGCTGCCGCCCGGGTCGGTTCCGGCTCTCCTGTTCGAGGACTTCGAGAATGGCATCATTTGCATGGAGGCCGCCCCAGCCGATGCCCTTCCATGGAAAGACCTTCTGATGCGTGGAGAGTTCGACGAGAGGCCGGCTCGCAGAACCGGCCTCCTCCACGCGGCGTGGATTCGCGAAAGCGCAGTCAGGCCCGAGTGGGGTGAGGAGTTCGGCAGCGTTCAGACGTTTATTGACCTAAGGGTGGACCCTTACTTACGGTCAACCGCCGCCCGCCACCCGGACTTCGCCGGGCATTTCGCGTCTCTGGAAAGACAGTGCCTGCAGCGCCGAATTTCTCTCGTTCATGGTGACCTCAGCCCAAAGAATCTTCTGGTCAGCAACGACGCCGTCACCCTGATCGACCACGAGGTAATCCATTGGGGCGACCCTTCGTTCGACGCCGCGTTTCTCACCAACCATTTGATTCTTAAGGCTTTCTATCACGGCAACCAGACACCCCACCTGCTGGCGCTGGCCCATGCCTACTGGCAGGCGCTGCTCGGCGGCATCGGGCCGGGCATGGCCTGGATCGAGCAAGCCGCCATGGCCCACCTCGGCGGACTGATGCTGGCCCGTGTGGATGGCAAGTCGCCTGCTGAGTATCTTGACGAGAATATGCGAGTAGCTGTCCGTAGCAGGGCCCGCGATCTGCTTGCGAACCCACCGCCAGACTGCGAATCGGCCTTTGAAAGGTGTTTTAAATCATGAGTTTAAGGATCCTCGGCCTGCGCGCTATGGAGATCCTCGACTCGCGAGGCAACCCAACAGTCGAGGTCGAATGCACCCTTTCCGACGGCACATCCGCACGCGCCCAGGTCCCATCGGGCGCCTCGACCGGACGCCGTGAGGCGCTCGAACTCCGCGATGCCGATCCGCTACGCTTCGGCGGCAAGGGCGTCCTCCGGGCAATCAGCAATGTTGAAACCGAGCTCGCACAGGGCCTACGCGGCGCAGATGCAGAAGACCAAACGGACCTCGACCGCCGGCTGATCGAGCTCGACGGCACGCCTGGCAAGTCGCGCCTCGGCGCCAACGCCATCCTCGGCGTCAGTTGCGCCGTTGCCCGCGCGACAGCTATCTCCAAGGGAATACCCCTCTGGCAGAGGCTGGGGGAGATCAGCGGCCTCCGCCCCTGCCTGCCAGTGCCAATGGTGAACATCATGTCGGGCGGCCATCACGCCGGATTCAACATCGAACTCCAGGATTTTCTTGCACTTCCGGTCGGACTGAGTTCGTTTGGTCAAAGTCTGCGGGCCGTCCGCGAGATTCTGTACGCGACGAAAGAGATTCTGGCGGAGCGTGGCCTTCGGATGACAGGCGTGGCCGACGAGGGCGGCTGGGGGCCGGATCTGCCGTCGAACGAATCGGCGCTGGAGGTGCTGACCAGGGCTATTGAACGGGCCGGATACCGGCCGGGCGAGCAGGTCGCCATCGCCATCGACGCCGCCGCCTCGCATTACCATCGCGACGGCGCCTACCACCTTCAAAGCGAGAAGCGGTCTGTGTCGACGCCGGAACTGATCGCCCTCTACGAATCCTGGAGCCGGCGATTCCCCATTGTCAGCCTGGAAGACGGCCTGGACCAGGACGACGAGGCGGGCTGGCGGGAACTGACCGCCCGTCTGGGCGGGAAGATGCAGGTGGTCGGCGACGACTTCCTGACGACGAATCCCGCTCGCGTACGCGAATCGATCGGCTTCAAGACCGCCAACGCCGTCCTGGTAAAGATGAACCAGATAGGGACTCTGACTGAGACCTTCGAGGTCGTTCGTTTGGCGGCGGCGGCCGGCTGGCGGGCGGTGATCTCGGCCCGCAGCGGCGAAACCGAAGACTCTTTCCTTGCCGACCTGGCCGTGGCTTCAGGCGCCGGGCAGATCAAGGTAGGCGCGACGGCGCGCTCGGAGCGTCTGGCGAAGTACAACCACTTGCTGTGGCTGGAGCGCGATTGCGGCCTGGCGTGGCCCGGCGGCGGATTACTTCCGCCCGTCCCGCTTGGCCTGGTGGGCGGCGATCCGCTTTGAGCGTTTCGTTTCGCGGATCAGATTGATCGTTCCGCGGCACTTGGGCGCGCCGCAGGAACAGTCCACCTTTTCGACATCGTGATCGAAGCGATAGTCGACGGTGAGTTCCTCGCCGGGCTGAATGTCGCGCTTCGAGTAGTAATAAATGTGGCCGCCGGTGATGCGGGCCTTGCAGTTGGGTTGGCAGCAGTGGTTGATGAACTCGGCTCCGCTGCCGCCGACCGAGCCGTCCAATGTCCAATACTTGTCCAGCGTGAACAGGTAGTTCAGTCGCGTGCTTATCCGGGCGCGGCGGGCGGTTTCGACGCGGCTGATACGTTCGCCCGTGTATTCGATCACCTTATGGCCTTTGGGGATGAACTCGCCGGCGATGACGCCCCAGCGATGAATGGGCGAGGCCTCGATGCGGATCTTGAACGCGGCGTAGCGCTGGTCGATGACCGGCGCGCCGTCCTTGGGAGCGGGATCGTTGTGCTGTTCGGGGGATGGCATATCGGGCAACGGCAGATTTCGGCGGGTGGATACAAGAGACGCCCCCGGCGGCTTCAGGCGGCCGGAGGCGTCTGTGGGACTTCGGCCGGATCAGGCGCCGGTCTTCTGCTTCAGAACTTCGATCAGTTCGCGGACCGCGGCGGCGCTCTTTTCGAGTTGAGCCTTCTCCTCGTCGTTCAATTCGACTGTATAGACCTTTTCGACGCCATTGACGCCCAGTTTCACCGGCACGCCGACAAACAGCCCGTCGAGGCCATATTCGCCTTCCAGGCAGACGGCGCAGGGCAGAACCTTCTTTTTGTCTTTGAGTATCGATTCCACCATCTCGACGGTGGCGGCCGACGGGGCATAGTAGGCCGAGCCGGTTTTGAGATACTTGACGATCTCGGCGCCGCCGTTGCGGGTGCGGTCGACGATGGCGTCGATGCGGTCCTGCGGCAGCAGTTCGGGCAGCGGGATGCCGCCGATTGTGGTCAACCGGGGCAGCGGGACCATGGTGTCGCCGTGGCCGCCGAGCACCAGCGCCGAGATGGACTCGACAGAAACGCCGAGCTCCAAGGCGACAAAGGTGCGGTAACGGGCGGTGTCGAGCACGCCGGCCATGCCGATGACGCGGTTCTTTGAGAACTGCGACACCTGCTGGGCGACCCAGCACATGGCGTCGAGCGGGTTGGTGACCAGGATCAGGATCGCGTTGGGCGAATACTTGACGGCCTGTTCGGTGGCGTTCTTGACGATCTCGTAGTTCGCCATCAGCAGGTCGTCGCGGCTCATGCCGGGCTTGCGGGGGAAGCCAGCGGTGATGACGACGATGTCGGAATTGGCGGTCGGCTCGTAATCGTTCGCGCCGGTGACCATGACATCGTAGCCCTCGACAGGACCCGATTCCAGCAGGTCGAGGCCTTTGCCCTGCGGGACGCCTTCCATGATGTCGACCAGGACGACATCGGCCAGTTCCTTGTTGGCGATGCGCAGCGCGCAATTGGCGCCGACATTGCCCGCGCCTACAACTGTGACTTTCTTTCTCATGGGTGCTTCCTTCCAGAGATCTGACGGCCGCTTCGAAATTTGGGGAACGGCCTGTCCGAATTATAACGACTGAGCCGCCCACAGCGGTACAATTGCTATTTCCGATGTTACCGCCAGCGTCAGCACAGCAATTCCTCGACCGCCAACTCGAGCGCCTGCGCGCCCAGCCGAGGCGCCGCCGCATCGTTTTTGGCGAGGGCGACGATCCAAGGGTAATCGAAGCGGCCGTCAAATTGAAGCGTGAAGGTCTGGTTGAACCGCTTTTGATCGGCGGCAAGGGCGACACGGGCGGCGTCGAGACGATCGATCCGGCAGGCCATCCACGCTTCCGCGAATACGTCCGGATGTATCATGATCGCCGCCGATCAAAGGGCGTCACCGAACCGGAGGCGCAGCGGGCGGCGCTGAATCCGCTGGTCTTTGCCGGCTTGATGGTCGCATCAGGCGATGCCGACGGCTTTGTCGGAGGCGCGGCCACGACCACCGCCGAGACCTTCCGCGCCGCCGTTTCGACAATCGGCGTGAAGCAGGGCGTCAAGACGGTTTCCGGCGTCATGATCATCTGTGTCCACGACCAGACCTATGGCGCGGGCGGCGTCCTGGCCATGGCCGACCCGGCGCTGATCGTCGATCCGACGGCCTCTCAACTGGCCGACATGGCCATCGCCACGGCCGAAACCACTCGCACGGTGATCGGCGTCGAGCCAGCCGTTGCGTTGCTGTCGTTCTCGACGAAGGGGAGCGCGAAGCACCCGTTCGTGGAAAAGGTGCGTGAGGCGCGGCGCATCGTCGAGGCCCGCGAGCCCGGGTTGCATATCGATGGCGAACTGCAGGCCGACGCGGCGCTGGTGGAAGCCGTGGGACGTTCAAAGGCTCCCGGATCGACGGTCGCCGGGAGAGCCAATACGCTCATCTTCCCCGATATCGCCAGCGCCAACATCGGCGTGAAACTGGTGGAGCGGCTGGGCGGATCGGTCAATACCGGCCCCTTCTTTCAGGGGCTCGCCAAGCCGGCAAACGACCTGCCGCGCGGCTGCCTGTCGGACGAGATCTACCGCGTGGCACTGGTTACGGCCCTTCAAGCGGGGTAAGTCAAAGTGCTTCCCTTCCCTGCCATCTACCACGACGGCTACGACCTGAACTTCGGCAAACACGTCTTCCCCACAAAGAAGTACCGGCTGATCCGCGACATGCTGGCGGAGGCGTACGGCGCATCGAACGGCGATTTCCACGCGCCTGAACCCGCACCGCGCGAAGACCTGATGCTGGTCCACAGCCAGGATTGGATCAAAAAACTCGAAACCGGCACGCTGACTTACCAGGAAGTGCTGAAGCTCGAAGCGCCCTATTCGCGGCAAATGGTCCAGGCCTATTTCCTGGCTGCCGGCGGGACGTTGCTGGCGGCGAGAGAATCGCTCCGCTCCGGCATGGCGATGAACATCGGCGGCGGTTTTCATCACGCCTTCACTGGACATGGCGAGGGCTTCTGCGCGGTGAACGACATCGCCGTGGCGGTGCGCGCGCTTCAGCGGGAAGGCAAGATCAGGAAGGCGATGGTGGTGGATTGCGATGTCCACCACGGCAACGGCACGGCGTCGATCTTCGCCTCCGACGCCAGTGTGTTCACGCTGTCAATCCATCAAAGAGACAACTACCCGGCCGAGAAGCCGCCATCGTCGCTCGACATCCACCTGGCCGACGCCACCGGCGACCGGGAGTACGTGGACAAGCTCGGCGACGCCATGCGGGCCGTGTTGGCCGGCTACCGGCCTGATCTGGTGATGTATGTCGCCGGGTCGGATCCGTTCCACGACGACCAACTCGGCGGATTATCGTTGACCAAGGAAGGCATGCTGACGCGCGACCGGCTGGTCTTCGAGACGGCCTTCCGCGGCCATGTTCCGGTGTGCGTTACCCTGGCCGGCGGCTATGCGCACCAGTTGACCGACACCGTGAGACTGCATGCACAGACGTACAAGGCGGCCGTCGAGGCGGCGCACGAGTGCGGCTGGCCGTCACTGCCGGGCGCGTCAGTCTAGGACTTTGGGCTGTTCCCGCGGCGATGTGCCGTCTGGATCATTCACACGGGCGCCTTTAGGCGGCGGGACGCTTCCGGAAAGCAGCGGGTCGCCGGTTTCTTTCATCCAGCCCTGAAGCGTGCCGCGCATCTTGTCGAGCGTGGCGCGGTGGGCAGGGTCGGCGACCAGGTTGCGTGATTCCGCGGGGTCAAATGTCAGATCGTAGAGAGCTTCGGCGTCGACAGGCTGGGTGCGCCATCCCTGGTCGAGCCAGTGGGTCTTGCTCAGTCCGTCGTCGCAGTTGGGCAGGTTCTGTTTGCCGCGGCCGTCGAAACGGCGGACGTAGTTGAAACGGTGGCTGCGGACCGCGCGCGCCGGCTCGTAGGCGGCATGGTAGGAGACTTCGCCGAAAAGATGGTCGCGGATCTCGGCCCGCTCACCGCGGATCAGGGGCATCATCGACCGGCCCTGGAGGTAGCCGGGCGCGGGCAGGCCGGCCACTTCGCAGATTGTTGGGAACAGGTCGATGTGGGAGATGAGCGAATCTGAGACCTTGCCGCCGCCGAATCCGCCCGGTCCACGCATCATCAGCATCACCCCCATGCCGTGCTGGCTCAGGTTGCACTTCATGCGCGGGAAGGCGATGCCGTGGTCGGTGGTGACGATGACCAGAGTGTTTTCGGCCAGGCCGGCGCGGGCCAGCGAATCGAGGACACGTCCCATGGAGTCGTCCATGACGCGCGCCGAGGCCTTGAAGGCGGCCATGTCGGCGCGGGTGGAGGGCGTGTCGGGCAGTGTGGATGGGGGCAGCGTGTAGCGGGGGTCTTCGGCGGGCCCGGGCGCGGGGAACTCGCGGTGGGTTTCAAAGAACCCGCAGGCCAGGAAGAACGGCTGCTTGGGGCGGGATTCCAGATACCGGGCGGCGGCGGCGGAGACTTCGGGTCCGCGATTGCCCTTGGTTTCGAGGACGCGCGCGTAGCCCAGATCCGGTATCCTTGGCGCCGTGGTTTCGTGCTGGACCCCGCTTAGAACGGTCTCATAGCCGTTGCGGCTCAGGAAACTGGAGAGGTGCTGGCGCGGATCGTTGAGGCTGAATCCTCGATGCGCCAAGCCGAACATGCCGCAGGAGTGGGGCGCCATGCCTGTGAGCAACGCGGCGCGGGAGGGCGAGCAGGTGGGCGCGGCGTCAAAGGCCTGGCGGAACAGGACCGACTCGGAGGCGAACTTCTGCAGGTTCGGCGTCGGGATGGCATGGCCGTAGGGCTGGATGTACCGGCCCGTGTCGTGGGAATGAAGGTAGACGATATTCGGGCGGGCAGCGTTGGCGGCGCCTTTGAGGATGGCGGGGGCGAGTCCGGCAGACAGGCCGCTGGCAAGCAACGTACGACGGTCCATGCAGTACCTTCTATCATGGATGAGCCACTGAGCGGGGAATTCCATCCCCGGTCCATTCGGTATGTGCGAAAAAATTCCGGTCAGGGTAGAATCAAGAGCAAGGGACGGCACATCCCTTTAACTGGGACTGGCCGTATTCTATCCACATGAACCGCAAGCTCATCCACCGGCTTTCACTTACCCTCACCGCCGGGCTTTTCCTGGCGCTGGCTCAGGGCGCGGTGGAAGTGGGCCGCGAGACGGGCGCGCCGTTTCATATGGCGTTCGGCATCGCGGTGGGCGTGTTGACGCTGGTCTGGGTGGTTGGCGTCAGGAAAGCAAGGCCTGAGGCATTCCCGTTGGCCCTTTCGGTCCTGGCGACTGTTGGCCTTTCCGGCCTGACCGGGACCGCCACTGATCCTGCGCTGAAAGTCGCCCACGCCGCGTTCAGCCACCTGGCATTCGCGCTGGCGGCGGCGGGCGCGGCGATGACATCAAATTCCTGGGAAGCCAAACTGGCCGTGGCCGATGGCGGATTTCCGACCTTACGGTCGCTGGCCTGGATGACGCCGGCGGCGGTGGTGATGCAGGTGGCGCTTGGAGCCGCCTACCGTCATAAGATGACCGGCCTGATCCCGCATGTCTCCTGGGCGTTTGTCGCGGCGATGTTCGTCATCATGACCGCGGCGTTCACCATGACGCAGTGCGGCAAGCACCCGGCTCTGAAGAAACTCTCCATCTGGCTGATCTCAATCACCGGCGTTCAATTGATTCTGGGCGTCGTCGCCCTGATCGGCCGCATCGCCGAGAATGAGGCGGCACGTTCGGCCTGGATGGTGGTCTCAACCACTTCTCATGTTCTGACCGGCGCGGTGGTGCTGGCCCTGACCATGGCACTTTCGGCGCAGACGCTGCGCCATGTCGAACCAGTCGCGGCGACGAACCTGGCCGCCACGGGGCAAAACGGATGAACAGCTACCTCGCCCTCACCAAGCCGCGCATCACCTGGCTCATCCTGATGAGCACCGGCATCGGCTATTACTTCGGCCAATCCGGACCGCTGAACTGGCTGGTCCTTTTCCACACGATGCTGGGCACGGCGCTGATCGCTTCCGGCACGGCGACGTTGAATCAATGGTACGAACGAGACGCCGATGCGCGGATGAAGCGCACCGCCATGCGGCCGATTCCGGCCGGGCAGGTGAAGGCGCGCGACGCGCTGCTTTTCGGGTTGGCGCTGCTGGTGGCGGGCGAGATTGACCTGGCCTATTTCGTGAACCCGCTCACCGCCTGGGTGGGCCTGGCGACGGTGGCAAGCTATCTGCTTTTCTACACGCCTTTGAAGCAGCGGACCTGGTGGTCCACCACGGTGGGCGCGTTTCCAGGAGCGGCGCCGCCGCTGATTGGATTTGCCGCGGCAAGCGGTGCGCTGACCGTCGAGGCGTGGATCCTGTTCGCCATCGTCTTCCTCTGGCAGTTCCCGCACTTCTACGCCATCGCCTGGATGTACCGCGACGACTATGCGCGAGCCGGCATCCGCATGTTGCCTGTCGTCGAACCCGACGGCATTTCGACTTCGCGCCAGATTCTGGTCACGGCCGCGATCCTGATCCCCGTCTCGCTGCTGCCGTCGTTTTTCTCGATGACGGGCCACTGGTATCTGGCCGCCGCGCTCATCCTGGGCGGGCTGTTCCTGAAATCGGCGGCGCTGTGTGCGCGCGAAAGGACGGCGGTGAACGCGCGGGGCGTGTTGAAGGCATCGGTCATGTACCTGCCTCTGCTGTATCTCGCCCTGGTGATCGACAGCCGCTGGTTGAACTTCTAGATGGGCGCACAGATCGTCGAAGCCTCCGCACTACGCCATGTTTACGGCGACCGTCCGGCACTGAACGGACTGTCGTTTACCGTGGTGGAAGGCGATGTCTACGGCATCCTGGGCCCGAACGGATGCGGCAAGTCCACGCTGTTCCGAATCCTCTGCACACTCGAAAAGCCGCAACAGGGCAAGGCGTCTGTCACCGGACTCGATGTCGCCACCGGCGGCATGAGGCTGCGCGGCGAGATCGGCGTCGTCTTCCAGAACGGCAGCCTGGACCGGCGCTTGACTGTGCGCGAAAACCTGGTTGCGCAGGGCCATTTGCAAGGCATCAGCGGAAAGCCGCTCAACGGCCGGGTGGACGAACTACTGGCCGAGTTCAACCTCGAAGATCGCGCCAAAGACGAGACTCGGACTCTCTCAGGGGGCCTGAAGCGCAAGGTCGAAATCGCCAAAGCGATCATCCACCGCCCGCGCGTTCTGCTGCTGGACGAAGCCTCCACGGGCCTGGACCCATCGGCGCGGCGCGAAATGTGGGCTGCGCTGAAACGTCTTCGCGAAAGCACCCCGGTGACGATCCTGTTCACCACCCACCTGATGGACGAAGCCGAAAACGCCACCCGGCTTCTGCTGATCTCGCACGGCCGGGCCGTGGCCGAGGATTCGCCGGAGAGGCTGAAATCGCTGGTCGGCGGCGACGTCGTGCGGTTTGAGTCGTCGAATCCGGATTTTGCCGCCGGACTGAAAGAACGCTTCGGCGTCGGGACGCAGGAGGCCGGCGGATTCGTCTCCGTCGAAACACCGGCGGGCCACCGTTTCATCGCCGACGCCTTCGAGGCGTTCCCTGGACAGATCGTTTCGGCGTCGCTGCACCGCCCGACCCTCGAAGACGTCTTCTTCAAACTGGCCGGCGAACGTCTGGCCGGCTCGGAGGCCGCTGGTGCTTAGGATCTACATGCTGGCCGTGCGCGCGGTTTTTGTCCGCGACATGCTCCATTTCTGGCGCGAGCGCAGCCGCGTGTTCGGATTCGTCGCCTCGCCGCTGCTGTTCTGGCTGCTGCTGGGTGCGGGCTTCGGCGATATGGGCAAGTTCTTCAACGGCTCGCTGCTGTTGAGCGTGATGTTCACGGCAGTTTTCTCCTGCATGTCGGTGATCGAAGACCGGCGCGAAGGGTTCCTGTTGTCGGTGCTGTCGGCGCCGGCGCCGAGGTGCGCGCTGGTGTCGGGCAAGGTGCTGGCAGGATCGGTGATGTCGGGTATTCAGGGACTGTTGTTCCTGCCTCTGCTGATCATCACCGGACGCCCAATGACGGCTGGCGACATCCTCGCGTCCGCGGGTGCGCTGGTGCTGTGCGGCGCGGCGTTCACCTCGCTCGGCTTCTGGATGGCCTGGAAGAGCCGCACGCCGCAGGGCTTCCACGCCATGATGAACCTGATCCTGATGCCGCTGTGGCTGGTCTCGGGCGCGCTGTTCGACACCTCCACCGCCCAACGCTGGATCCGCGTGGTGATGGACCTCAATCCGCTCTCCTATTTCCTCGCCGCCCTGCAGCGCACCATCCCCGCCGACCCGTCCTGGGCCGGACCGCAACTCGGCGAGGGCCTGCTTTGGACTTCAATTTGTGGCATCTTGTTCCTGACGGCCGCTGTGATGAACGTCGAGCGCCGTCCTCTCGGAAAAGACGGCCTATGATCCGCCATACGCTTGTTGTTTTAGCCCTGGCCTCGATGGCCGGGTGCGGCTGGCATTCCGGCCTGCCCACCTACGGGACGGTCCCCGAATTCAGCCTGACGAGCGAATCCGGCAAGGCGTTCGGCACGCCCGACCTCGACGGCCGTGTCTGGGTGGCAAATTTCTTCTTCACCACCTGCAACGGACCCTGCCCGCGCATGTCCGCCCAGTTCCACAAACTGCAGACGATGACGAAGAACTCGCCCGACCTCCGCCTCGTCTCGTTCACCATCGACCCCAAAAACGACAACGTCGAAGCCATTGCCGCCTACGCCAAGCGCTGGAAGGCCGATCCGGTCCGCTGGCGCTTCCTCACCGGCGCGCCGGAGGCGATCAAGGTCCTGAGCTGGGACACCTTCCATCTCTCCGAGGTCGGCGGCGCGCTGGAGCATTCTACCAAGTTCGCCCTGGTCGACAAGAAACTCCAGATCCGCGGCTACTACGATTCGCTCGATTCAAATGGTCTCGCCGAGCTTGCCTCCGACATCGAGAAACTGGAAAGAGAGATTTTCTAGGAGTCCCATGCGCAACCTGCCCACGCTCAACGCCTTCCTGAACGCCATCGCCGCCGGACTCCTCATCCGCGGCTACTTTCTCATCCGCCAGGGACGCCGCGAAGAGCACAAGAAGATAATGCTGATGGCCTTCACCACGTCGGTGCTGTTTCTCATCAGCTATCTGGTCTACCACTACAGCGTCGGATCGGTGAAGTTCCAGGGCGAGGGCGCCATCCGCACGGTCTATTTCACCATCCTGCTGACACACACCGTGCTGGCCGCCGCCGTGGCGCCGATGGCGCTCATCACCCTGCGCCGGGCGCTGAAGGGCAACCTCGACGGCCACAGCAAACTGGCCCGCATCACCCTGCCCGTCTGGCTCTACGTCAGCGTCACCGGCGTGGTGATCTACCTGATGCTGTACCATCTCTAGTTTGGACCCCTCTTCGCAGCTCATCGAGCTTCTCCAGCCTCAGCCCGGTGAACGCATCCTCGATCTTGGATGCGGCATCGGCGAACTCTCCGCACGCCTGGCCTCCTCCGGCGCCTCAATCACCGGCCTGGACCGTCTCGGATTCCTCCTCGAACAGGCCCGCTTCAAGTTCCCAGGCGTCGAGTTCGTCGAGTCCGACTTCTTCGACTACACCCCGCCCGCCCCCTTCGACGCCGTCTTCGCCCATGCCGTCCTGGACTGGATCCAGCCCCCTGACCGCGCCCTCAAACGCATCTTCCAATTCCTCAAACCCGGCGGCCGCCTGGCCGCGGCCCTCGGCGGCGCCAACGAAACCGCCCGGCAACTGGAAGCCTACTACGCGCCCAATCTAAAGGACTACGCCAAGCTCCTCAAGAAAGCGGGCTTCGCCGTCGAAACCTGCGAGATGCGCGGGCAAGACCTCTTCGTCCTCGCCCGGAGGCCCCGCTAACCCATGCTCCCCAAGATCATTTCGTTCGGCGACTTCTTCCTGCCCACTTACGGACTGCTGGTGGCCCTAGGCTTCCTTGCCGGCGTCTGGGTGACAACGCGTCTGGCCCGCCGCGACGGACTCGACCCCGAGACCATCACCAACCTCGCCGTCTACTGCGCCCTGGCCGGACTGGCCGGCGCAAAGCTGATGATGTTCTTACTGAACTTCGACTACTACTCGTCGAATCCCAGCGCACTGTTCAGCTTCGACACCCTGCTGTCGGCCGGCGTCTTCCACGGCGGCTTCCTGGCGGCGATGGCCTTCGCCTGGTTCTATGTCCGCAGACAGAGGCTGCCCTGGCTCCAGGCGCTCGACGTACTTGCCCCCGGCGCCGCGCTGGGCCACGCCATCGGCCGCCTGGGCTGCTTCGCCGCCGGTTGCTGCTGGGGCGACCGTTGCGACCGTCCCTGGGCGGTCACCTTCTCAAACCCCGACGCCCACTCGATCACCGGCGTCCCGCTCGGCGTCGCCTTGCACCCCACCCAACTCTACGAAGCAGCCCTGACTTTCGCCATCGCCTACGTCCTCTATCGCGGCTTCTCGCCAAATAGAAATCAAGGCTGGACCTTCGGGCTCTATCTCGCCCTCTATGGCCCAGCCCGGATAGTGACTGAGTTCTTCCGTGAACACGACCAGGCGCCCCCGTTCGGCGGGCCCCTGACGTGGACTCAGCTGATCGCGCTCGCGCTCACTGCCCTTGGCTTCTGGCTGATCCTGCGCGCGCGATCCGCGTCACCAAGAACTACTTCATAGCCACGGCGCGGCCGGTCTTGATGCTCTGCTTGGCGGCATCGAGAATCTGAACCACCTGAACGTTGATGTCGATGCCGACCATCCCGCCAGGCTCGGTCTTGGTCTCAATGCAGTGGATCATGTTGGCGATCGGCTCGGCGGCTTCGGGCTTGAGCGGCTCGATTACGGCATCCTGCGCCGGGCCGCGGCTCGGGCGGACTTCCACCTTCTGGCGGGTCATGTAAATGCTGCCCTGGCGGCCGAACACTTCCAGATCCTGGAAGCTGCGCGGCAGATCCCAACTGCCTTCGAGCACGGCTACCGCCTTGGGGTAGTGCAGTATGAGGGTCGCGTTGTCCTCCACCTTGCCAAACTCCTCGGGCCGGAGGTGGTTCACCGTGGCGTAGACGGTGGTGGGCTTGCCCAGGTACCAGAGGCTCCACAGCGCGTTGTAGCAGCCGAAATCGACCAGTGCGCCGCCGCCGTTCTTCACCGGGTCGGTCAGCCATTCGAAGAACCACTTGTTCAGGCCCTTCGGACCGCCCGGCCCGCCGTGGCCCACCACGCCGCGGATGCGGTAGATCTGGCCGACGTCGCCTTTGTCGGCGATCGCCTTGGCGACGTAATTTGACGGCCACCAGGCCATCTGATAGTTCGACATGACGTAGATGCCGTTCTTGCGCGCCAGGTCGCGGATGGCGACCGCGTCCTTGCCCGTCGAGGCCAGCGGCTTTTCGAACATGACGTGGATCTTGCGCGGCGCGCAGTACTGGACGATTTCCAGATGGCGGTTGTTCTCGACGAACGCCCAGACGATCTCTGGTTTGGTCTGGTCGATCATCTTCCTCCAGTCGGCCTGGATCAGGCCGGCCGGGACTCCGCGCTTCTGCGCTTCGGCCACCAGTTCGGGCACGGTTTCAGCCACGCCGACGAGTTTCGCCGGCTGGCCCTTCACCATTTTGCCAAGGTGCCCCCAAACGTGGGAATGGACGAGGCCCACCACCGCGATGGTGTGCTCGGCGGCCACGGCGGGCATGGTCAGTAGGACGGCATAGGCCAGAAGTTTCTTCATGGATCAGTTTCCTTCTTTCTTCGCCGGCGGGCATCTGCCGGGGCGATTCCAGGATCGAATGTAAAAACGTTGCATCTAAATTGTAATCACTTCCGGTACGGGCGACTTCCGTCACGAAGTGTGGTAAAGTTCATAGCCAACTACCGGGCTTGCAGAAAACCATCCGACCGATGGAGGGGAAGCATGAATGTGAAGCTCTATGTGTTTCTGGCCGCGCTCGCAGTCGCTGCCGCCGGAACGCCGGTTTGGGGGATGCAGACGGCCGACGACTGGCAGGCGCGCATGGCGCAGGCCGAACTCCGAGGCGAAGCAGGCGCCATACTAGGCGACCTGAACAGGGCGATCGACGCCGATCCGACAAACGCTCAGTTGCTGGCCATCAGGGCGCGCAACCTCGATGCCCGTCGCCACCCATCGACTCGCGCCGCCTACGAGCGGGCGCTTTCGGCACAAGGGCTCGAGCCGGCTGAGCGAGACGGGATCCTGCGGCGGTTGGCCGCACTCGACCTGATGGAAGGCGACCGCGCCGCGGCAGGAAAGCGGCTGTCGCAACTCGCATCGCCGGTCGCTTTGCCCGAAGCGTCCGGCACGAACAAAGTCCCGACAGGCGAGGTGGTGATTCCCGGACCCATGTCGGGTTTCTCCCGGATGGCGGCACTGTCGCCCGACATGCCGGAAACCGAGATCCTGACCGCGCTGTCCCGCAATATCGTCACCAGCGGCTATCAGGCCGTGAGCGGCAGCGAGAGCCTGGAACAGACCGAGTATCTCAAGCTCATCCTCCGCTATGTCAGCCAGGCGCGCGAACTCGAAAATCTCGCCGGCCCTGGGAAGATCCTCAAGATCGAGCAATGCGACTCGCCGAAGACCGGCGAACTGCTCCGTATCCTGGGTTTCCGGATGAGAGGCGGCTGCGGCAGCGAGGTGGTGCTGGAGACGGTCAACGCCTCACGCGCGTTCCTGACGATTGACTCCGGCTTCCCGCTTGCCGAGCTCGAACAGTCGCTGCGCACCAACCGTGTCTTTGAAGCCGACTACACGCCGACCCGCGTGAAGGTGCTGTATGGCCCCGAGTACTGGCTATCGGCGAAGGAGAAGTTCTCGGGCGAACTCATCGACGCCTTCCTCGGCGATCCGGCGCTGTGCCGGCTCTATCTGGGCATCGTTAAACTCGATCAGGAAACGGCCGAACAGGTGCGCAGGGCAATGCCGGTGGCGCGCGTACGCGCCTTCGCCCACGTCTTCGACTTCTTCGGCGGCATGCTCCGCCTGAAGGACGGCAAAGCCGTCATTCCCGGCGGGCAGCGCTCTGCCGGCGCCTGGGGCGACCTGGTCGGCGCCAGCCCCGACAAGGGCGTCGAGTTCATCGAGAAGCTGATTATGAAGGACGACGGCTGGATGGCCAGCTACTTCGATTCGTTATCGCGGATCGAGGGCCCCGTCCAGGACTACCTCACCGAGCCCGCGCGGCTGAAGCGTTTTTACACAGCCCTGCGCGGCCGCGTCACCAGCCCTGGCCCGGCGCGCCCGGTGTTCAGGTCCAATACCGACCTGATGCTGCTCACCACGCGCCTGCGCATGGCGGGTCCGAACCAGCCGCACCTGCCGGGCGGGCTGGAGGTTTGGAAGAACCTCTTCGTCAAGCACCCGCAGGGCAAGTACGACGGCAAGCTGACCAGGGCCGCTGCCGGATGGAAGGAGCCCGACGATCTTCTGGAAGCGCTTTTCGGGCTGTCACGCAAAGCGGTCGAGAATGAGCCGCTCAAGATATTCCTGTCGATCAGCGACATCGAACGGCGCCGGGCTGCGCCGCTCGCCGCTCCGACCGTCGACCGGCTGGCCCGCGCTTACCGGGTGATGGGCGCTCAATATCCGTTGTTCAGTGAATCGCCGACCATCAGCGATGCGTCGATGATCCGGTTCCTCGACGCAGCCGAGGCCGTGTCCAAGATCGGCAACAACGTAGACAGAGCGGACACCGCCGGCACGTTTCAGGCGCTTACCGCGCTGTGGCAGGTTCTATACAGGCAGAAGCTGATCCCCGAGCAGCAGGCCGACGCGACTTTCTCCGCGATCATCGAACCGTTCCTGAAGGTGCGGGCGGACGGCCCGCTGTTCGATGCCGGCCGCTCCGGCGTCATGGCCCTGCTCAAGGCCGCCGGCACCCCGGACGGCGTGAACCCGCAGGACCGCATGATCGACCTGCTGGCCGGCTCGGCCACCACCGACGACCAGCAGACCATGGACGAACTCCGCGCCGACATGCTGCGCGTCTTCGAGGCCCAGAAACTGGTCTCGCTGAAGGTGATCTTCGATCTCGCTGACCACTTGGAAAGCCTCTCCCGCGGCGAACGGCTGAACGCCGCTCTGCTCAACCGGTTGGCCGCCCGGGTCTCCGACTTGAACCTGCCCAAGGCGTCGATGTCCACCCAGGAGCGCAACGCAACTTCGTTCGGCTACTGGACTGAGCGCCACCTCGAAGACCAGCGCAAACTCAACTTCCGCGCAGTGATCGACAAAGCGGCAGGCGATGCGAACAAGCTGAAGGACGCCCGCGGATTGCTGGCGCCGATCCTGCGCGACACCCTGGTCGGACTGCTCTATGTGCATTACGCGCCGCCGGGAGCACAATTGCTCTACACCAACCCATTGTTTGCGCGCAGCCACGACTTCATCGGCATCCAGGGCGCGCAGCAAACCTGGCGGCAGACCGAAGTGCTCGGCAACGGCTGGCCGTCGTCGGCCGGAGGACGGCTGGTCGGCTCTCTCGCCACCCTGCCCTATGCCCTGGCTGAAGCCGAGCAGAACTTCCTGATTCCCACCCGCGAACAGGCCCTGATCTGGGGCGACCTGGTTCCGCAAATGCTGGTCAGCGCCAAGCTGCCCCGCTGGTGGAACGTCTCGCCCGCCCAGATGCACTTCATGGCGCTCCACCTGCGCCATGGCGAGGATCTGCTCGCCGCGGCGGTGACATCGCCCGGCCTGCGGACGCAGGTGCTGGATGTTCTGGACAAATCAGTTGCGCCGGTCCGGCTCCGCCGCATCGCCAACGAGCTGGCGGCGGGCGATCTTCCGGCGGCGATCGAGGACGTCACGCCGGCGGAGTTCTACCTGCTGGGCAAATACGCTGCCGAGAATAAGCTGAGCCTGCCGGGTGGTTTCGGCGGCTCCATTGCCGCGCTGGCCGAGGCGGACCCGCAGCGGTTGAACCACCAGGCCATCTCGGAGGCCTTCGGCACGCCGAAGCCCACGCTGGCCAACACCATGAGGCCGCAACTACTCCACCTGCGGACCTTCCCGACGCTGATGGGCTTCTCCAGCCGCATCATGGCCGAAAGCTGGGAGTCGAATAATCTCTTCTTCGCCGCGCTGGCCGACGAACTGCGACTACGGCCGTCTGAACTCAACATCCGCATTCCGCAGTGGACGCAGAGAACGGTGGAGCAGATCTTCGCCACCCACCTGGAGGACTGGCCGGCGCTGCTGCGGTCCATGCGAACCATCGCCAGCCAGGCGCGAGACGAGGCCCGCAAGGCCGCGGCCGCGCAGCAGAAGGCGTCGCTCGAATAACCACCAGGAGACACTCAAGATGAAAAAGCGAAACAAGATCCTGATCCTCACCACCTTGCTCGCAGCCGTCCTGGCGCTGGCCGGAGTATTGGCGGCGCAACAGCCAGTCTTCCGAATCAAGGTGGACATGGTGGTGCTCAGCTTCACCGTCACCGACAACCGCGGACGCTACATCAACGGTCTCAAACCCGGCGACTTCCGCATTCTCGAGGACGGCATCCCGCAGAAGCTGACCACTTTCTCGGAAGGCAGCCGCCCGCCGCTGCGCGTACTCGACAGCGGCGCTACCGAGCCCATCGCCGCCGGGGCCGGCGAGCCCGAGCGCGGCGGCATCTCCACCGACGCCCTGGTCGGCACCAACGTCTTTGTACTTTTCGACACCAGCAACTACATGTACCGCGGCTTCGTTTACGCCTCTGACGCCATCGCCGACTTCATCCGAGGCCTGGACCGCGCCGACTCGGTCGCCGTCTACACGTTTTCACGAAACCTGAACCGTGCCGCGCCCCTGTCGCGCGAACGAAACGAAGTTCTGCAGGGCTTGAGAAAGGCCGTCGCCGGCGACGAAGCAGCCCTCTATAACGGCCTGCTGCTTGCCCTGCGCGACGCCGCCAAGGTGCCGGGCAGGAAAGTGGTCATCGTCTTCTCGAACGGCCCGGATTCGGCCTCGATGGTGGCGCCCGACGACGTCCGCGCCGTCGCCGAGGATGAAGGCATCCCGATCTACGTCATCTCAACCAGCGACCTGAACCGCGACCCGATCTCCACCGGCGTCTTCCGCCGCCTGTCGGCGCGCACCGGCGGCAAGACCTTCTTCGCCAAGACCTGGCAGAAGCAGGTGGAAGCCTTCGAAGCCATCCGCGAGGATCTGGGCAACTCCTATACCGTCACCTACTACCCGCAGCCCAACCCGAACGAGGGTTTTCGCCGCATCTCGGTTGAGTTGGCAAACGATCCGGGCAAGAAGATGCGCGTCAGCGCCCGTCCGGGCTACCGCCCGCGCATGGGCAGCTGATCCGCGCCTCTCGACCGAACGAACTCCCGGCCCCGCGTCCGCAGCGGGGCCTTTCTTTTTTATCATCGTTTTCCTGTTGACAATCTACAGGAGGAGGCACATACTCCTGTTGGTAGTCAACAGGAGACGACATGGCCGCACCCAAAGCCGACCTTCTCCAGGGCACGCTCGATCTGCTGGTCCTGAAAACGCTTCACACGCTCGGACCCACGCATGGGTGGGGCATCGCCCGGCGGATCGAGCAGGTCTCCGAAGACTTGCTGCAGATGAACCAGGGCACGCTCTACCCGGCTCTGCTCCGCCTGGAACAGCGCGGGTTGATCCGCTCGGAGTGGGGCGTCTCGGACAATAGGCGCAAAGCGCGTTTCTATTCGCTGACACCGGAGGGCGCCGCTCAATTGGAGACCGAAGTCGAGAACTGGCGGCGCATTTCGGGCATCATCGCGCGGGTCATCGAGGGCTCGTCTTGACTGCGAAGGAAGGCTTTCCATGCTGATCAAGTTAACGATCCAGCGGCTGGCGGCCCCGTTCCGGAAGGACCGTCTCGACAAGGCTCTGAACGAAGAGATCCAGTTCCACCTGGAGATGGAGACCGAGGAGAACATCCGCGCGGGGATGACTCCTGAAGAGGCCCGCTTCGCGGCTCTGCGCAAGTTCGGAGGAGTGGAGCAGGCCAAGGAGGCCTATCGCCGCCAGTCCGTGTTTGGCTGGCTGGAAGACCTGATCCGCGACGCCCGGCACGCCGTCCGCGGCCTGCTGCGCAATCCCGGCTACTCGGCGCTCGCCATCCTCTCGCTCGCCCTGGGCGTAGGCGCCAACACGGCGGTTTTCACGCTGATCCGGGAACTGTTGCTCCAGCCCCTGCCATACCCGGAGCCGGCCCGGATCCTTCATCTATACGAGTCGATGACCTGGCAGGGCTCGCAGGTTTGGGGCGCAGGCGTGTCGGTTCCAAACCTGGAGGACTGGAGACGGGAGAACACATCGTTTGAGTCGATCGGCGCGTTCAACATGGCGGGCGTAAACCTCTCTACGGACGAAGGCGCTTCCTTGGTGGCGGCGGCGCAGGTGGACGGCGAGGTCGCCAGGGTGCTTGGCGTGAAACCCCTGATGGGGCGGGCCATCGAAGCGGCTGATTGCGAGCGGGGACGCCCGCCGGTCGCCGTGCTCAGCCACGGGTTGTGGACTGACCTGTTTGGCGGTGACCGCGCCGCTGTCGGCAAGACCGTGAGCATCAACGGTGTGACGGCAACCGTTGCGGGCGTGATGCCGGAGGGCTATGTGTTTCCAGCCCGAAGCCAGACCCGCATCTGGGTGCCGCTCATCTACCGCCCTGAGCAGCGCCAGGAACGCGGCACACACTGGCTGCGCGTGATCGGCCGCCTGAAGCCTGGCGTTTCTGTCCTTGACGCCCAGAGCGACCTGAACCGGGTAGCCCGCGCATTGGAGAAAGCCTACCGGGACAACGCCACCCGGGGCGTCCGGATCTCTCCGCTGCTGACCGATTCAATGCGCGAGGTTGCCCGTGCCATGGCGGTTCTGACCGGTGCCGTGACCTTCATTCTCATCCTGGCCTGCGTCAATGTCGCCATCCTGACCCTTGCCCGCGCCGCCGCGCGCCGCCGGGAACTGGCCGTCCGGTTGTCGCTTGGGTCGAGCCGCTTCGGCATTGTGCGGTTGCTTGTGGGCGAGGCACTGATCCTCGCAGCCGCCGGCGGGCTGTGCGGTCTCGCCGTCGCCGGTTGGAGCCTGCGCGCGCTCGAGGCCGCGCCTGATAACCCGTGGCGGTTCACCGGTGCCCTGAGCCTCGACATGACCACGCTGGCCTATTGCGCCGCGTTGGCGCTGGTCTCGGCCGCTCTCGCCGGGCTCTGGCCGGCGCTGCGCATGAGCCGGTTGAACCTGCAGACCGCGCTGAAGGAGGGTGCGTCGGCATTCCTGAGTGCCGGAATCGCCAGGCGGAGCCGGCTGATGGTGGTCGAGGTGGCGCTTGCCCTGGTTCTGGTCCTCGGAGCGACGCTTCTGGTGAAGAGCCTGGGCCGGCTGGCGGCGTTCGACCTGGGCTTCCGCACGGAAAACCTGGTCACCATGCGGGTCGCGCTGCCCGAGGCGCGGTACGAGCCAACCGAAACCGCCGGATTCTATGGCCGGTTCATCGAAAGGGTGGAGCAACTGCCCGGCATCAGCCGGGCGGGCATCATCAACGTGCTGCCCATCACGCCGGTGAACATGAACATGAACGTGACCATCGAGGGCCGCCCGCTGGACCGCCCCGGCCACGAACCCGCCGCCGAACACCGCACCGTCAGCCCCGGCTACTTCCAGGCGATGGGCATCGCGACCCTGCGCGGCCGCCAGTTCACCTCCGCCGACAGGAACAGCCGCCGCAACGTGGTGCTGATCAACCGCCAGATGGCCGAACGCTATTTCCCCGGCCAGGACCCGGTCGGCAAGCGCATCGGCCGCGGGACACGGCCCGTGCCCGACGCCTGGCTGACCATCGTTGGCGTGGTCGGAGATGTCCGCGAAACGGGCATCTACCGGCCCGCGCCGACCGCCATTTATGAGCCGATGACGCAGTTCGACCGCAACCCCAGCGCGGTTTCGCTTGTCGTCCGCACCAGTCTCAGCGCCGAGGCCGTGGAGGCCGCAATCAGGAGCGAACTCCGCGCCGCCGACGCCGACGCAGTGCTGCACATGGTCAGGACCATGGAGCGCGTGGTCGAGGACGCGACTTCGGGCACGCGCTTCCTGGCGTTGCTGCTGACGCTGTTCGGAGTATTGGCGGTGGCGCTCGCAGTCACTGGCGTATACGGCGTGACGGCGTTCCAGACCGCGCGCCGGACCCACGAAATCGGCGTCCGCGCGGCCATGGGCGCGACCCGGCCGGCCATCCTGGCGATGGTGCTCATCTCAACGATGCGTCAGGCGCTGGCCGGCATCGCCGCGGGCATCTGCTGCGCCCTGGCGATGAACAGGATTATCCGGAACTACATGATCAGCGAGGGCGCCGTCGATATCGCGACATACCTCCAGGTGACCTTCGCCATCGCCTCCATCACCGCGCTGGCCGGACTGATCCCGGCCTGGCGGGCATCGCGGATCCAGCCGGCCGCCGCGCTGCGGGAGGAGTAGGCTCAGCCTTCGAGCTCCGCGGCGCGGCGGTGCAGTATGTCGTTCTCGACGCGGATGTGCTCGTGGAGGTCGGCTTCCAGTTCCTTGAGCGTGTTGAAGACGGCGCGGAAGTTGGCGCAGGCGTATTCCGGGGCGACATAGTCGCGGGCGACCGTACGCATCGACTTGAGCAATTCTTCGACGCGCGTATGCTCATGCTCCATCATGCCGATCGGATTGCGCACGCTGCCGAACGGCGATGGCGGCAGAGGATTCCCGTTGGCCACGGCGCGTTCCATCCGTCCGATCGACGGAAACAGGATGTCCTCTTCTTTGTGCAGGTGCAGTTCCAGATCCGCCTGGATCTCGACGAAGACCTCGCGCAGGCGGGGCAGCAAAGCGCCGTCGCGGTCGGGGTGGCGCATGGCCATACGGTCGAGCCGGGCGCGCAGGCGGGGCAGTTCGAGCTTCAGGTACTCATGATGGCGGGCGTTGATGTGCTGGATCAGGTCCCGCAACGAGATGTTCTCGTCGATGGGGACGGGGAGACGGGGCTGGGCGACGCTGTCGATTTCGGCGGAGACGGCGGCCGGATCGAGCCCTTTCTCGCGGCAAACTTCGTCAAACGAACGAGTGCCCTGGTCGTGGAAGTCGATGCCATAACGCTCGACAACCAGCAGCGCCCTGAAACTGCGCGACGCCCAATCGTTTACCGTGCCTTCGATGCGGGTGGATTCCATGGAACCAGTGTCTCCTGGAAGCCGAAGCGCCGGCAGTGATCGAAGTCACTGCCGGCGCCGGATGCGGAATGAGTTGTTCTGCCCAGGGACGGATTACAGGGCCGCCATCACTTCCTTGTAGAGATAGCGCATGCCTTCGATGCCATCCCACGGGCCATCTTCGTATTCCAGGGCGATGATGCCCTTAAAGCCGCCGGCCGTGAGGATCCTGACGCACTTTTGCACGTCGACTTCCTTCCAGCGGTTCCAATACTTGGCGTGGACGGTGTGGTGGGTGTAGGGCAGCAGGGCCTTGATCCCGTGGTAGAGCATATATTCGTGCTCCCAGTTGCAGAAGTCGGGGGAGGCTTCGCAATAGGGGTGGTTCACCTCGTCGAGGATGATGCGCACGTTCATGGGGTTGGCGCTGAGGCCCCAATGGTTTTCGATGGTGACGATGACTCCGACCTTGGCTCCGTAATCGGCCATCTCTTTGAAGGATTCGATGGCGTTGTTGAGGTACTTGACGATCTCGTCGTTGCGGGGATAGTCGCGCGTGGCGGTGGCTTCAGGGACGATGCGGGGGCCGCCGGTGTTGACGCGCATGGTCTTGGCGCCGATCTGAGCGCTGCCGTCGAGCCATTTCTTGGCCACTTCGATGCCGGCGCGGCGCTTGGCGGGGTCGAGGTCGCAGATGTCGCGCGGGGCGTTGTTGGACACATGGTGGCACTTGACGCCGGTCTTGGCGATGTTGGCGGCGAGTTTGTCTAGCCACTTTTTCGCGGAGGGCAGCGACGGGTCGAACTCATAGGCCGTGCGGGTGTTGCCGCCAAACGTCATTTCGGTCTTGGCGTACATGGAATCGTCAGTGACGTCGCCGAACAGCGACGACCAGAGGTCCATGTGGGTGACGCCGGGGAAGATGTCCTTGGTGAACTGGGGGACATCGAGCATGGTGAGTTCGCCGTACTTCTTCTTGAACTCCGCGGTGCGAGGGTTCTGGGGGCGTCCGGAGGCCGACGCACGGCTCTTGAATAGCGTGCGGATGGGCCAGGTATTGGAGGCAAGGCGGGCCAGTTTGTCGGCTTCAGTCAACGGACGGGCCGAGGCAGGTGCGTTGGACACCACAGTCACCACCGCGGCAGCCGGAACCGCCGTGGCTGCCTTGAGGAAATCACGGCGCCGCGCGGGCGCAGCCGGATTCTGATTCATGTTCGTAGGACTCCCTTCTGTCTGTGTCAGAAATTAACAGGCGGTTCTCATCCGGTCCAGGTTGCACTCTGCCGGGCGAGGCCAAACATATATTTAGTACCACCAAAGGCACTGTGAGATGCAAACAGGGCCGCCGCCTGCCGGGAGGCCATCCCGGCGGCAACGGCCCTGAAGACGCACACGGGAATTACTTCTGCGATGCCGCGAGAGCCTGGTCGAGATCCCACAGCAGATCGTCGGTATCCTCCAAGCCGACCGAAAGCCGGATCATGTCGGGCGTCACGCCGGCCGCATCCTGTTGCTCGGCGGACAACTGCTGGTGGGTGGTGGACGACGGGTGGATCACGAGCGACCGGGCGTCGCCGACGTTGGCCAGATGAGAGAAGACGCGCAGCGAATCGACGAACTTCTTGCCGGCTTCGAAGCCGCCCTTCACGCCGAAACTAAAGACGGCGCCGGCGCCCTTGGGCAGGTACTGGTTGGCCAGGGCGTTGTAGGGGTTCGATGCGAGGCCGGGGTAGCGGACCCAGGTCACTAGCGGGTGGTCTTCCAGATGCTTGGCGACGGCCACGGCGTTGGCTACGTGACGGTCCATCCTCATGCCGAGGGTTTCGATGCCCTGCAGGAACAGGAAAGCGTTGAACGGGCTCAGGCACGGACCCATGTCGCGCAGGCCCTCGACGCGGGCGCGGATGATGAAGGCGATGGCGCCGAAGGTCTCGGCGAAGTTCATGCCGTGGTAGGCGGGCGAGGGCTGATTGATCTGCGGGTGGGCGCTCTTCGACCAATCGAACTTGCCGGCGTCTACGATGATGCCGCCGATCGAGGTCCCGTGGCCGCCGATGAATTTGGTGAGCGAGTGCACGACGATATCGGCGCCGTGCTCGATGGGGCGGCAGAGGTAGGGCGAGGCGAAGGTGTTGTCGATGATCAGAGGCAGATTGGCCTCATGGGCGATTTTGGCGACGGCGGCGATGTCCAGAACGTTGCCGCGCGGATTCGAAATCGTCTCGCCATATACGGCCTTGGTGTTGGGCTTGATCGCCTTGCGGAAGTTTTCGGGATCGTCGGGTTCGACAAAGGTGACGTCGTAGCCCAGCTTGCGAAAGCTGACGTCGAACTGGGTATAGGTGCCGCCATAGAGCGTGCTGGCGGCGACAAGATGGTCGCCGTTCTCGAGCAGCGAACTGATGGCCAGAAACTGGGCCGCTTGGCCCGAAGCAACGGCCAGAGCCGCCACGCCGCCTTCAAGCGACGCCAGGCGCTGCTCCAGGACGTCTGTGGTCGGATTCATGATGCGGGTGTAGATGTTGCCGAACTGCTGCAGGCCGAACAGAGCCGCGGCATGGGCGGAATCGTCGAAGGTAAACGAGGTGGTCTGGTAGATCGGAACGGCACGGGAATGGGTGGACGGGTCGGGGTCGTAGCCGGCGTGGAGGGCTCGCGTGTTGAAGCCCAGAGGACGTTCGAGATCTTTGAGTTTCGACATATTGTATAAAGTCTATCGGGTTCATGGTGATTTGTCCATAGCCTGTAGGCAACAGATTTGTGACACACTATCGGCGGAAGGAAACGGCGAAAGGCCGGGAGGCCTCTATGTCGTTTTGGGAACACGAGTCATGAACCAAACCGACGCCGGATTCAAGCAGGCGCAGCGGGTCCACGGCAGCATGCTGGCGCGCGGGGAGAAGCGGCTGCTGGTCTGGATCGCTGAACGGATGCCGCGATGGGTGAACTCGGACCATCTGACGGGTCTGGGGCTGGCGGCGATGGCCCTCGCGGGTGTCTCCTACGCCCTGTCCGCCAGGTCGCCGCAATGGCTTTGGGTGGTGAACGCGGCGCTGGTGCTGAACTGGTTTGGCGACAGCCTGGACGGGACGGTGGCGCGGGTGCGGGATGCGCAGCGGCCGCGCTACGGGTTCTATGTTGACCACGTTGTGGACGCGGTCTGCGCCACGATGATGCTGACGGGACTGGGACTGTCGCCGTGGATGTCGTTTCCGGTGGCGATGGCCATCCTGATCGTCTATCTGCTGCTCTCGGTGGAGAGTTATCTGGCCACCTACGCCATTGGCGCGTTCCATATCTCGCATTTCGGCTTCGGGCCAACTGAGTTGCGGATCCTGCTGATCGTGGGTAACCTCTTCCTGCTGTGCCGGGGCGGGTGGGCCGATATCGCGGGTGAGCGGTTCCTGATGTTCGACGTGGGCGGAGCGATCGCGGCCGTGGCCATGGGGGTCACATTCCTGATCGCCGCCGGGCGGAACACAATGCGGCTTTACAGGGAGGAGACACGGCGTTGACCGCAACAGAACCCGCCGTCTGGCGCAGATTTGTCCGGTTCAACGCCGTCGGCGCGACAGGGATCGGCGTTCAACTGGCCGTACTCGCCCTGCTGAAATCCGGTTTTGGGCTGCACTATCTCTGGGCGACGGCGCTGGCGGTGGAAGCGGCGGTTCTGAACAACTACTTCTGGCACGTGAAGTGGACTTGGCGCGAACGTGCGGTCCGCCCGGCCGTGGCTGGACATGCCGTGCGGATGCTGAAGTTCCACCTCGGCAACGGAGCGGTCTCGCTGGTGGTGAACCTGCTGCTGATGCGCTGGCTGGCAGGATCGCTGGGCATGAACTACCTGGCCGCCAATGTCCTGGCCATCGCCGCCGGCGGCATTGCCAATTTCCTGATCAGCGACCGGCTGGTTTTCCTCTCCCGAAATTCGTCCTGAAATCGGGATAGGGGGAAGCCTCGCGGCTCCTCCCCTCCCACACCACCGGACATGCGGGTCCGCATCCGGCGGTTCGGCGGGTTGAGCTATCCGCCTACAGTCAGTCTCGGAATCCCGAGCGAGTCGAAGTAGGCATTCG
>JACZJQ010000349.1 GCA_014860455.1 Bryobacteraceae bacterium
GATGTATCCCCTCAAACCCCAGCCCAGCATCATCGCCAGGGCAGGGAAGCCGTACCACAGCCACTTCGCCGACGTATCGATCTTCATTGGTGGACCATTATGCCACGCCGCCTCGCTAAAATTGGATTGTGATTAAAACCGTGATATTTGACCTCGGCCGCGTCCTGGTCGACTTCGACTTCATGCGCGGCTACCGCACCATGAGCGAGATCTCCGGACTCGACGTCGACGAAATCCGCAGCCGCTTTCATTCCAGCGGCATCGCCTCCCAGTTCGAATCCGGCGACATCAGCGAACAGGAGTTCGAGCGCCGCACCCAGGCCCTGCTCGGCACTTCCATGCCCAGCGATCAATTCGAGCAGATCTGGTTTTCAGTCTTCCTGCCCGGCACGCTCATGCCTGAAGACGTCGTTGCCGGCATCCGCCGCAACCATCGCACCGTCCTGCTGTCGAACACCAACGAAATGCACTTCCGGGGCCTCAAGCGCCACTACCCCATCCTTGAGCACTTCGACGCCTACGTCCTCAGCCACGAAGCCCGCGCCATGAAACCCCTGCCGGCCATCTATGAAGCCGCCATCCGCGCCGCCGGATGCCGGCCCGAGGAGTGCTTCTTTACCGACGATGTGGCTGAATTCGTCGAAGGCGCGCGCCGTCACGGCATCGACGCCGTTCAGTTCCAGGGCGCCGCGCATGCCATGGAGCAACTCGCCGCCCGCGGCGTCACCTGGTAGGCCGCGCACGCAACGAGGCAGGCCGCGCACGCAACGAGGTAGGCCGCTCACGCAGTAAGCGGGTCTCCCGCGCTGCCCTCATCTGGTAGGCCGTGCACGAAGTAAGCGGGTCTCCCCCGCCGCCCTCAGCTGGTCCGTTTGTTTGCGCCCACCGTTACAGCAGCGTCTCGTCCAGCCGGCCCTGGTACGACCCTTCGCCCGCTCCGGCCGCCACTTCAATCGTGATCGGCTGTCGTGGCGTGTCATCGCCGTTCAGATACGCCGCCAGCGTCTCCTTCGACCCGTCAAACAGAGTATCCAGCAGTTCGCGCACGGCCAGTTGCCTGATGTCTTCGCGCGAGATCAGCGGCGTATAGGTGAACGACCGGCCCACCTTCTTCCGCGACACCGCCTGCTTCCGCGCCAGACGGTCCAGCATCGTCATCACTGTCGTGTAGGCCAGCGGACGCTTTGTCATCAGGCGCTCGCGCACCGTCCGCACATTAGCCTCGCCCAGGTCCCACAACGCCCTCAGGCATTCGAGTTCAAGCGGCGGAGGTATGTCTCTTGCTGTCCGTCCCCGCTTCACTGCGCTTCCTCCGCAAAGAGGTCTCCCAGCGATTTCAACTTCTCCGCCATCGCTGTCGATGGCTTTGCCGCAGGCTTGGCCTGCGCGGCCGGCTTCGGCGCCGCCGGCGGAGTCAGGTACTTATCCTTATCCAACACCTGGCGGTCCAGAGCATACACGAATCCCGTCCACTCGCCGGGCATCGCTCTTTCCTTCTCGATCGCCGCCCGCATCGCTTCCATCTTGGAATCCATGTTATCCAAATGGTGCAACAGCAGCGCCTCGGGAAACGACGGCAACTTCGGCGATCCGAATTCCAGCTGCCCGTGATGGCTTATCACCAGGTGCTCAAGCAGATTGCGCAGCTTCACCGGAAAGCCCGGCAACCCTGCCACCTTCTCGCTGATCATCCGCAGCGCGATCTGCATATGGCCCAGCAACTGCCCTTCGCTCGAATACCCGAAACTGCGCTCATAGTGCAGTTCGTCCACCTTGCCGATGTCATGCAGGATCACGCCCGCCATCATCAGATCGGGGTCGATATTCGTGTAATGCGCCGCGGTCAGCCGCGCCAGCCGCGCCAGCGAGATCACATGCTCCAGCAGCCCACCCAGCCACGCATGATGAATCGTCTTGGCCGCCGGCGCTTTCTTGTATTGCGCACAGATCTTCGCGTCGCCGAGAATCGCCTCCATCAGCGCCTTGATGTGCGGATTCTTCATCTCGCCGACATAGCCGAGCAGTTCGGCCATCATCAGCTCCGGATCCTGCTTCGACGCCGGCAGAAAATCGGCCAGATCCACTTCCCGCTCGTCCACCTTCTGGATCCGGTGCACGGTCAACTGCAATCGGTTCTGGTAGAGCTGCGTCTCGCCCTTCACCCGGACAAAATCGTCGCGGCTGAACGACTCCATGATCTCGGCCACGCCGTCCCACATCTTGGCGTCGATGTCGCCCGTGCGGTCAATCAACTGCATCGACAGGTACGGCTCGCCTGTCTTTTTCTGCCTGACCTCTTTCGACTGCACCAGAAACAGACCCGTGATCTGCTGGCGCGGCTCCAGGTCGGCGATATTGGGACTCTTCATTCGGCTGCTTTTCTGCAAGGGCTACTTGCTTGTGCTGACCCCTTCGCCGCTGGCCTTCGTCCCTGGCACAGGGAACATCCACAGCAGCCGCCGGCTGCGCGCCTGCGCCGCCACCTCTTCCTTCGTGATCGTCTCCGGCCTCAGCAGCGCCGGATCGTTCCACGCCGTCGTCTTGCCCTTCACCGCCCCAACGTCGGTGTATCCCTCGCGAATCTCCAGAAACGCGTTTCGCCGCAGCTCGCTCAGATACTCGCGGATCTTCGGCTCGAAGACCGGATTGTACAGCCGTTCCTTGATCTCGTTCTCCACTTCCTCCAGCGTCGCCTGCCCGGCGTTGTGCTGGTCGTCCACCTTCACGATCAGGTAGCCGTCATCGAGCTTGATCGGATCGGTGACATAGTTCTTCGCCTGGCCCCACACCAACTTTTCGATGTCCTCGCGAAGCATGCCCTTCTCCATCGGCGGAATCTGGCCGCCCTCCTGCGCCGTCTGCGAGTCTGAGTTGTCGCGCGCCAGTTCCGGGAACCGTTCGCCCTTGCGCGCCCTCGCCACCAGGTCCTTGGCCTTCTTTTCGGCCGCCGCCATGCCTTCCTCCGTTTTGCTCGTGTTGGTGATTTTGATCTCGCGCAGGAAGATCCGCTCCTGCCGCACGAATTCCTGTTTGTGCTCGTTGTAATATTTCTCGACGTCGGCCTTCGGGATGTTGATCTTGCTCGACACCTCGCTGCCGATCACCCGCTGCGTCAACATCCGGTCGCGCACGTCGCTGCGGAAATCCTCATACGACATCCCAGTCGCCTCGCGGACCCACTCCTGGAACTTGTCCGGATCGGCGATCTTGTTCTCGCTCTGGATCCGCGCCATGTACTTGGTCACCTCGCCGTCCACGTTCACGTCCAGTTCCTTGCCCCGCTGCACCAGCAGCCGCTGGTCGATCAGGTCCCTCAGCGCCGTCACCTTCTGCGCATTGAGAATCTGCTGGAAACGGTCTGGCGGAACCTTGGCCGCTTTCAGCCGGGCCTCGATCGTCACCAGCTCCTGCTCATACTCGCTGCGCGTGATGATGTCGCCGTTCACCTTCGCGATAATCTGTTCGAGCATCGCCGGAGCCTTCTCCGGCGGCTTTGTCGGGGCGGGGCTCTGCGCCGCTCCGGCGCCCATGAGAGCCAGTGAGAGCATCAGCGTGCGGACACAAGTCGTCATGATTTCATTATCCCCCAGCCGGGCGCGAGTGAGAAAGCTCTTAGCCCTCCGCCTTCAGCGCGTCCAGCATCCCGTTGATCCGCTCCAGCAACTCCCGCCCATCCTGCGCCCCCGTTGCACCCTCCAGCGGCAGCCGCAATATCCCTGCCGGCGTGAACTGTGCCCCGGCTGTCGCGCTCACCAGATCCATCAGCGCCCGTGGATCCACCTGCGCCCCAGGATGGAATTTTACATTGATTCCCTGGCCCCGCTTTTCAATCGACTCGATCCCCGCCCGCTCGGCCCGCGTCTTCAATCGCGAAAACTCCACCAGCCGCCTCACCGTTTCCGGCGGTTCTCCATAGCGGTCCGCCAGTTCCTCCAGCACCGCCACCGCCTTTTTCGGCTCGCCCGCATCCGCGATCCGCTTATACGCCCGCAGTCGCTGCTGCTCGTCCTCGATATAGCCCGGCGGAATCCGGATATCCAGACCCAGGTTCAAACTCGAATGAATCTCCGGACCCACCTTCTCGCCCCTCAACTCCCTTGCCGTCTCATCGAGCAGCTTCAGATACGTCTCGTATCCGACTGACCCGATATGGCCGTGCTGCTCGCCCCCCAGTAGATTCCCCGCGCCCCGCAACTCCAGGTCCAGCGCCGCGATCTTGAACCCCGCCCCCAGATCGGAAAACTCCTTCAGTGCCGCCAGCCGCTTCCTTGCCACCTCGGTCAACTCGCCGTCTTCAGGGATCACCAGATATGCATACGCCCGCCGGTTCGACCGCCCAACGCGCCCGCGCAACTGGTACAGCTCGCTCAACCCGTAGTTCTGCGCGTTCTCGATGATGATCGTGTTTGCCCTCGGAATATCCAGCCCGTTCTCCACAATCGTCGTCGCCACAAACACGTCCGACTCGTGCCGCATGAACCCCAGCAGCACCTTCTCCAGCGCCTCTTCCCCCATCTGCCCGTGACCCACCGACACCCTCGAATTCGGCGTCAGCGCCTGGATCGACGCCGCCCGGCTCCAGATCGACTCCACCCGGTTGTGGATGTAGTAAACCTGCCCGCCCCTCGACATCTCCTGCTCGATCGCCGTCTTGATCAGCTCCGTGTTGAACCGCGCCACCACCGTGTGGATCGACAACCTGTCCTTCGGCGGCGTCTCAATCACCGACATGTCGCGCAACCCCAGCAACGACATATGCAGCGTCCTTGGGATCGGCGTCGCGCTCATCGTCAGCACGTCCAGGTTGTGCCGCAGATGCTTCAGCCGCTCTTTGTGCCGCACCCCGAACCGCTGCTCTTCGTCCACGACCAGCAGCCCCAGGTCCGGGTACACCACGTCCTTCGACAACAGCCTGTGCGTGCCCACGACCACGTCAACTTTGCCCGCTGCCAGGTCCTCCAGCGTCAGCTTGATCTCCTTCGGCGACCGGAACCGGCTCAGCAGTTCGATCCTCACCGGAAACGCCTGGAACCGCCGCCGGAACGTCTCGTAATGCTGGAACGCCAGCACCGTCGTCGGCGCCAGCACCGCCACCTGCTTGCCGTCGCCCAGCGCCTTGAACGCCGCCCGCATCGCCACTTCCGTCTTGCCGAATCCGACGTCGCCGCACAGCAGCCGGTCCATCGGATGCTCGCTCTCCATGTCGCGCTTGATCTCCGATGTCGCCTGCAACTGGTCGCGCGTCGCCGCATACTCGAAGCTGTCCTCAAACTCCCGCTGCCAGTTCGAATCAGGCGAAAACGCAAACCCCTCAGCCGCCCGCCGCGCCGCATAGAGCTTCAGCAGTTCCTCGGCCATGTCGCGCATCTTGGCCTTCACGCGCGACTTTGTCTTGGCCCACGTCACCCCGCCCAGCTTGTCCACCGTAGGCGTGCCCTCGCCGGCCCCGCGGTACTTCTGGATCAGATCCAGCCGCGTCAGCGGGACATACAGCTTCGAGGCGCCCGCATACTCCACCGCCAGGAAATCCTCCATTCCCTGGTCGCCTCTGATCTGCTGTATCCCCACATACTGCCCGATGCCGTGCTGCGCGTGCACCACATAGTCGCCCGGCTTCAGGTCCAGGCTCTCCGGCGTGAACAAAGCCATGTGGCTGCGCCGCGACGGCGCTTCGGCCTCGGCCGTCTCGAACAGATCCTCATACCCGATTAACGCCAGCTTCGAATCCGGAAACACCACCCCCCGCCGCACCTGCCCCTGGACCACATACACGCTCGCCAGGTCCGACGCCATGTACGCCCGCTCCGACAGATACGCCGGCGTCGACCCCTTCAGCTCGATGCCCAATTGAAACGGCAGCGCATATTCGGCGAAGATGTCGGCCAGCCGCTCCACCTCGCCCTGCGCAGGCGCGAAGAACATAACCCTGTGCCCGGCCTCCACCAGATTTCGCGCTTCGGCCACCGCCGCCTGCATGTTGTTGTGGAAACGCACCGGCTGCCGCGACCCGATCTCCAGCGGCTTGAGCGCCGTGCGCTGCTCGCCCTCCAGCGCCAGGTGCCTCAGCTCGATCTCGCTCCTGTCCCGGCCGTGCGCCGCCAGTTCGCCCCACCGGAACCACAGCTTTTCCGGATCGATGCCCCCCAGCGCCCCCCCGTCCAGCCGCTTCCACAGCCGCTCGCCCGCCGTGACCAGATCCTCCGGCTCGTCCCACAACACCACCGCACCGCCCAGCAGATCCTCCAGCGCGCCCTTGCGCTCCCGTGCCGCGGCGTCGTAGAACTCCCACCCCGGAAACGTCTCACCCGGCGTCAGGTCCCTCACCCCCGCCGCCTCGGCCGCCGCCTCCACCGCCGCCCGCGTCCTCAACGACTCTTCCAGCGGCAGCAGCGCCACCTCTTCGATCTTCAACACCGACCGTTGCGTCTGCGGATCAAACCGCCGCAGGCTCTCCACCGTGTCGCCGAAGAATTCTATGCGGACCGGCTGGTGCGACTCCGCCGGAAACACGTCGAAGATCCCGCCCCGGATCGAATACTCGCCCTCCATCTGCACTGGGTCTGCCCGCCGGTATCCGGCGCTCTCCAGGTGCGAGGCCAGATCGTCCATCCCGATCTCCTCGCCGTTTTTCACCGTCACCGCCAGTTGCCGGTAATGCGCCGCCGTCTCATATCGCAGCAGCGCCGCCGCCGCCGGCGCCACCACGATCGAACACCGCCCCGTTGCCATCCGGTGAAGCCCCACCGCCCGCTGTTCTTTGATCTCGGTGTGTGGCGACAAACCCTGCCCCGGCAGTGCGTCGAATGCCGGAATCAGAGTCGGTCGCGGTGCGCCCGCCCCGGCCAGCAGCAGCGTGTGAAAGGCATCCAGCAGTTCAACGAGCTTTTCCGCCGCGCCGTTGGATTCGGTCACCACCAGCACCGGCGTCTCCAGCGCTTCCCACAGCAGCGTCAGATACAGCGCCTTCGCCGTCGGCGTCAAGCCCCCCAACCGCGTCAGGCTCCCGCGCTCGCCCCTCAGCCTGCGGACCAGTTCCTGAAACGCCGGATGGCGCGTCAGGGTGCCGAACTTCTCTCGTACCGCCGGGTTGATCACCGGTTGCTCAAACGCCCATCTTCCGCCGCGCGACGATCTCCTCCACCGTCGCCGTCGTCGAATAGCCCTTCTCCAGCGGGATCAGTTTCACTTCGCCGCCCGCCGCTTCCACCTCTTCCCGCCCGGCCACGAAATGCGACCAGTCGGCCCCCTTCACCAGCACATCCGGCAGCACAACCGAGATCAACTCCCGCGGCGTGTCTTCGTCGAACAGCGTGACCGCGTCCACCGCCTCTAGCTCCAGCGCCAGCGCCGCTCGCTCGCTTTCCGCAATCAGCGGCCTCTTCGGACCTTTCAGCCGCGCCACGCTCGCATCGCTGTTCAGCGCCAGAATCAGCACATCGCCCAATGCCCGCGCCTGTTCAAGCAGACGGATATGGCCCGGATGCAGGATGTCGTAGCAGCCGTTGGTGAACACAACCCTCTTGCCTGCTTGCTTCCACGCCACGCGCGCGTCTGTGAGTTGTTTCCGGGAGTAGAATTGACCCATCTGATAAACCGGAACCAGCCGTTCCGCTTACCAGTGTAGCCTTACCGTTCGCCCGTGCCCGGATCGCTCGCCGGCTCATCGCCGTAGTCGAACATGTAGACGTCGTCCAGCTTGGTCCCCGGCGCCATCTGCGCCAGTTCCTTCAACTCTCCGGTATGCAGGTCGTAGATCCAGCCATGGATCGTCGGCTGGTTCATCGTCCGCCATGCCCGCTGCACGATCGATGTCTGCGCCAGATTCTGAACCTGCTCGATTGTGTTGAGTTCCACCAGTCGGTCCAGCCGCGCCCTCGGGTCGGCGATGGCTTCCAATTCCCTTGAATACAGCCTGTACACGTCCTTGATGTGCTGCAGCCAGCGGTTGATCAGCCCCAGCGGCTTGCGCGTCAGTGCGTTCTTCACGCCCCCGCAGCCATAGTGCCCGCAGACGATGATGTGCTTCACCTTCAGCACTTCAACCGCATACTGCAACACGCTCAGGATGTTCAGGTCCGTGTGCACCACCATGTTGGCGATGTTGCGGTGGACGAACAACTCGCCCGGATCTGTCCCCGTAACCTCCTCGGCCGGCACCCGCGAATCGGAACAGCCGATCCACAGGAACTCCGGCTTCTGGTCCTTTGCCATTTCCTCGAAGTAGTTCGCATCCGCGCTCAGCCGGTCCTGTACCCAGGCCTTGTTCGCAAGCAGGAGTTTTTTGTAGCTTTCCATTTCCTTACCTCTTCGCCGGTGCCAGCCTGCTCTCCATGTGTTTCAGTTCCACATTGATGCCCTTGTACGGCGCCAGTTGCTGGAAATCTTCAATCGCTTCGTAGATGTCGTGATCGATATAGAGCGCTTTGCTGCCGTCAATCAGCACCCGCGCCCCACCCGGCAGCTTCCGCAGCTTCGACCTCAACTCGCTCTTGTTCACAAACGTCATGTCTTTGTTGAATCGCATCAGGTAGTCGTTGTCCTGATGCACCACCGACACCGCCTCGTGGTGGTTCTCCCGGATCACGAAGAACAGCCCCAGCGTCATGCCGATCAGCACGCCCACCAACAGGTCCGTGAACACCACCGCTGCGATCGTCACGATGAACGGGATGAACTGGTGCAGCCCGGACTTGTACATCTTCTTGTACAGCTCCGGATTGGTCAGCTTGTAGCCCACCGCCAGCAGCACCACCGCCAGGCTCGCCAGCGGCGTCAGGTTCAACAGTGACGGAATCAACAGCGTCGAACCCATCAGCAGCACCCCGTGGATCAGCGCCGACATCTTCGTCCTGCTGCCCGCATACACGTTCGCCGACGTCCTTACCACCACCGACGTAATCGGCAGCCCGCCGATCAACCCCGACAGAAAATTGCCCGTCCCCTGCGCCAGCAGCTCCCGGTTCGGCGGCGAGATCCGCTTGTACGGATCCAGCCGGTCCGCCGCTTCCAGCGACAGCAGCGTCTCCAGGCTCGCCACCAGCGCCAGAGTCACCGCCAGGATCCACACCTTCTGATTCGTGATCGCGTTGAAGTCCGGCTGCACGAAGTTGGAGAAAAACGCCGCCATCGATTCCGGCACCGGCAGGTTCACCAGGTGCGACGCGTCAACCAGTTTCCACGCCGGCGCAATCAGCCCGAGCGCCTGGTTCATCCCGATGCCCAGCAGCACCGTCACCAGCGCCCCCGGAATCAATTTGAAAAACTTGTTCTTCTTCCCCAGCTTGTCCCAGAAGAACAGGATCACCAGGCTCACCGCCGTGATCGCCACCGCTCCTGGGCTGGCGCTCATCACCGCCGCCGCGATGTCGGTCAGCGCGTTCTCGCCGCCGATGGCGAAGAAACTCAAATCGCCTTCCCAATCCTTGTCCCGGCCCAGCGCATGCGGGATCTGCTTCAAAATGATCAGCACCCCGATCGCCGCCAGCATCCCCTTGATCACCGAGTTCGGCACATACTGCGCAATCACGCCCGCCTTGAACATCCCCAGCATGAACTGCATAGCGCCCGCGATCACTACCGCCGTGGTGAACGCCTGGAATGAGCCCAACGTCGAAATGCCCGTGGCCACGATCACTGCCAAACCCGCAGCCGGGCCGCTCACGCTCACATGCGAGCCCGACAGTAGCGCAACCACTGTGCCGCCAATAATGCCCGCGATGATGCCCGAAAACAGCGGCGCCCCTGACGCCAGCGCGATCCCCAGGCACAGTGGAAGGGCCACCAGGAAGACAACCGTCCCCGCTGGCCCGTCGTATCGAAACAGATTTCCCGAACTGGTCTCCAGGACTTGTGTCGGAGACTCGACGACCTGTGATTTATTCATGCTTGAGTATTTGAATGTTCCAACTCTACCACGACACAATCAATCCGGTGTGGTACGGATTCGCCCGCGAACCCAGGCAATCCCGTCTCCCAATGCTCTCAAGAGACCGTCCGCTCCGGCTCTCGCCCGCAAACCTTAAGCGGTATTCTACTCTTGAAGTATGCGGCTGCTTGTCAGGGCTACAAACTGGGTCGGCGACGCCGTCATGAGCCTGCCCGCCCTCGCCGCTCTGCGCCGCCGATTCCCCGATTCACACATCGCCATCCTCGCGCGGCCCTGGGTTGCCGGCCTCTATCGCCACGAGCCCTTTGCCGACGAAATCATCCCCTATCAGCCTGCCAAACGCCTCCAGGGTCTGCGCGATCGCCGCGCCACAGCCAACTCGCTCCGCGCGATGAAGTTCGACTGCGCAATCCTCCTCCAAAACGCCTTCGACGCCGCCTTCATCACATGGCTCGCCCGCATCCCACGCCGTATCGGCTATGCCCGCGACGGCCGCTCGTTCCTGTTGACTGACCCCATCGCTCGTCCCGCCAAAGGCTCCATCCCGCCCCACGAGAGCTTCTACTACCTCCACCTCATCCAAAGCCTGGGCTGGCTCGACGAAATGCCCGCCGCGCCCCTCATCCGCCTCGCTGGCGCCGCCAAGGCCCGTGAAGCCGGCATCGCCCGCTTCAGCGCCGAGGGCCTCGACCGAGTCATCGGACTCAGCCCCGGCGCCGCTTACGGCAACGCCAAACGTTGGTGGCCCGAACGTTTCGCCCTGTCCGCCTCGCGCGTCGCCGCCGAAACAGGCTCTTCGGTCGCCCTGTTCGGTTCGCCTTCGGAACGCGAACTCTGCACCCACATCGCCGGCCTGCTCGCCAAATCCGGCATCGACGCCCGCAATTACGCCGGCCAGACCGCCCTCGATGAATACATCGAACGCGCCGCCGCCTGCCTCGTCTATCTCACCAACGACTCCGGCGCCATGCACATCGCCTCCGCCCTGGGCCTGCCCACCGTCGCCGTCTTCGGCGCCACGAACCACATCACCACCGGACCCACCGGCCCACTGGCCAGCGTCATCCGCCGCGACGTCGCCTGCAGCCCCTGCCTGCTCCGCGAATGCCCTCTCGACCACCGCTGCATGGCCGCCGTCTCGCCCGAAATGGTGGCTGATGCCGCCCTCGAACTGTTACAAAGGACTTAAGTGGACACCCGCAACAAAATCGTCGACGCTGCCCAATTCGCCCGCCAGATCGATCTCTGGCGCGCCTCCTCCATCCCCGTCGCCATCGCTTCCGGCACTTTTGATCCCCTGCTCGCCGCCCACGCCCGGCTTGCCTCCGAGGCCCGCCCCGCCGGCGGACGCCTCGCCGTCATCCTTACCCCGCCAGCCGACCCCATCCTCGATCCCCGCGCCCGCGCCGAACTCGCCGCCGCCCTCGCCGCCGTCGACCTCGTCACCA
>JACZJQ010000350.1 GCA_014860455.1 Bryobacteraceae bacterium
AATGAGACCGCCAACACGCTCGGCCTGCCACTCTATGCCAAGCAGGAGCCGCGCAAATTCGGGCGGGGGACTGACCTGCACAGCCAGTCGAACCCGCTGCCCATCTGCCACCGGCCCGAGGTGCTGGTGAAGGTGACCAAGGCGTAAGCGAGATGGGGTGGGATGACTCGATCGGGGCGCTGAACTCGGCGTGCCTCGCCTCGTTTGGCCGGTTGATCACCTACCGGCCCACTGCGGGCGCCCCGGTCGAGCTTCGCGGGATCCTCCAGACGGGCGTGCAACTGGAAGGCCGCGCGCCCGGCGTCTATGCGGTGCTGTTCCTGCAGGCTACCGATTTGCCGGCGGGAGCGGGACTGGGCGATGCAGTGGAGATCGGCTTGGACAGCTACAAGGTTTTCGAAATGGAATCCGACGCCGCCGGCGGCTTGAAGCTCGCGCTGCGGAAGGAGTGAGACAGGGATGGCTTCGGTCCGCGTCTGGCAGAAGAAGCAGCTACGCCTTGATCGGCTGAATTTCACCCAGCGCCAGATGTTTATGCTCGGCAACGTCGGCGCGGGCGTGGTGAAGAACCGGCTGCGCGCGGCGCAGGGGCCCGCGGACTCCCCGGCGAAGCCTCTGACGAAAAAGTACGCCATCCGGAAGTCGAAGTTGGGCCTCGGCAACCGCCGCAACCTTTCATTCACCGGCTCGATGCTCCAGAACCTGGCGGTCCGCACAGTGAGCGAGAACCGGGCCAAGGCAGGCCTGTCCACGCGCAAAGACCGGCTGAAGGCCTGGGCAAACCAGAAGATCGAACCGTGGCTCGTGTTTTCGCCCAAGAACAAAGCCGCCGTCACGGAGGCGGCGCGGCGGATCTTCGACGAGATGAAGAGGCGCCTGGTTCTGCAACGCCATCTCGGCGGCCGCCAGCGGTAACTCCTGAACTTCGCCGCAATTGCGGCGGAGTCGCCCCAAGGACACCCCATGATTGACACCTCTGAACTTGTCGACTCTCTGGTCGCGTTGCTGCGCGACATTCCTGAACTCGTCGCCGAGATGGGCGTCGACGCGGGCCGCATCTACGCCTATCACGACCAGTATCCGAAACGGTCGAGCCTGGCCCTGGCCATCCATCAAATGCCGGCGCCGTCGATCATGGCCGCCTGGCAGGGGACTGTGCCGGGCAGCTTCGGCGGTGCCGATGTGTGGAAGCACCAGGTGACGCTGTACCTGCGTGCCCGGGAGACGTTCGATGGGGATCCGCCGACCGCGTATTACAAGCTGTTCCGGCTGATCACCAAGGGTGTCCCGTCGACGGCGGGTGCGCCGATGCTGAACGTGACCGTGCACCCGTCCTGTTACCCGATGGATGTCCCGTCGATCCAGCGGGCGACTGACGCCGAGGGCCTCGATTACTTCGAAGTGCAACTGGCATTCGTGGAGGCCGGTGATGAGTAAACCCACGACGGTGTGGCTTCGTCCGCCGCATGGCCAGGGCGAGCCGGAAGAAGTGGAGGCGACGCCGCAGGTGCTGGTGCCTCGGTTAGTTGCTGGGTGGGCGCAGTGCCCGCCGCCCCCGAAGAAAGAAAAGCAGGAGGTAAAGCCCGATGTCGACAGCTAGACTCCAGGAAGTGCTCATCTGCTTCGGTAAGCAGAAGCAGACCGACATTGCCACGGCCAACACGGCCGGACAGATGTGGCAACTGCGGAAACTGAACGCCCAGCTTGCCAACCCGAAGCTCAACACCGAAAACGACGCCGACGAATACGGCAAGGGCCACGAGTTTGCCACGCAGTCGTTCCAGACGTCCTGGGACGCGGGCAGCACCCTGGAGAAGTATCTGAGCGCCGAGATCGCCGCCTGGGCGATGGCGTTCTCGCTCGGCAAGGTCGTGAAATCTGGCACCGCGCCCGATCTCACCTACACCTCGACGCCGCTGTTTCCCGCCAACGGCGATGCCGCCGAGTTGCCGTACTTCAGCTTTGTCGAACAGATCCGCCCGGGCGCGGGCGTTGTACTCGACCGGATGGCCGTGGGCTGCGCCATTGAGGGCTGGACAATCTCGATCGCGAGCGGGCCGGGCCGCGCCAATTCGAAGATCAACATTGAATTCGTCGGCTCCGGCAAGATGATTGAGCCCTCTGCCATCGTGGTGCCGGCGGCGACTGTGGAGAAACTACTGCCATCGGCCTCGCTGGCGCTGTCCATCAACGGCGTCAACTACGTGTCGAGCAAGAACATCGTCTCGCTCGAAACCTCGTGGAAGAACAACATCCTGCTCGACGCCGGCTTCTTTCCGGGCTCGGGCTTCCAGACCGCCGGCGATGCCACCAGCGGCGCCATCCGC
>JACZJQ010000351.1 GCA_014860455.1 Bryobacteraceae bacterium
ACATGATCGCCCTTCTGCGGCAACAACTCTCGGTGTACCGCGACCTGTGGACGTGGCTGAACAACCCCTACCAGGCGCCGCCGCCCCTGGTGGCGGCTGAACAACTGACGCTCGGGCTGTAATTCGGACAGCAGAACGGCAACCAGATGAGAAAACACGCACGAAAGCCAACGATGAGCGACCAGAACTTGGATAGCCGGAGCCGCCAGATCCAGTAACACCAGCACCCAGTGTCAAGGCAACCAGGTTTCCGTCAGGACGCCGGCGCAGGGGCTATCTTCAATGGTTTCAAAAAGGAGTGGATCCGGGACGAGCTAATTTGCACAGCAATGAATCGCGATGTGGTCGTATCAGGCTGTTGTCATGAGACGCGGTCGCACCGTATGGGATGAAAATCGGGGTGAGCGGGGATGACGAGGTCGGCGGGTCAGTGGAGATGTCGAGGCCGCCAGGCTGTTTGATCCGTGGCGATGGCAGAACCGGAATGTGTGCCGCCCGGGGAGTCCTTCCGACGGGGTGAGCACGAGAGAGTGCCTTTTGCGAAGTAGTCTGCCGCCACCACCCCGCTCGGAAAGGACGACTGATGCAAACAGGATACACCGTTGTGGCTGGAATCGATGTGCACAAGCGGGTGTTGATGGTCGTGGTTGGGCAGGCGGGTGGAGAGGAGTGCGCGACGGCGCAAGGCAAGTTCACACCGACACGGACGGGCTTGAGAGATCTGGCGCGCTGGCTGGATGAACATGATGTGGATGCGGTGGTGATGGAGTCCACGGCGCAGTACTGGTGGCCGGTGTGGATGGAGTTGGAGACGCAGTGGCCACTGTATCTGGCGCAAGCCAGATCGAATGCAGCGCCGCACGGACGCAAGACCGATTTCCGGGATGCGGCGAGGCTGGTGCGGCGGTTCTTTAGCGGCGACCTGCGCTACAGTTTCGTGCCGAAGCCGGAGCAGAGAGCGTGGCGGCGGCTGTCGCGGACTTGGAAGAGCCTGGGCGAGCAGATTATAGAGACCGGCAACGAGATCGAAGCGCTGCTTGAGGAAGGCCAGATCAAGCTGAGTTGCGTAGTGAGCGATCAACTGGGCGTCAGCGGCAAGAGGGTTCTGCGGGCCTTGGCCGAGGGGCAAAGCGATCCGGAGCAACTGGCACGATTGTTTGACCGGCGGGTGAGGGCCAGCGAGCAGGAGCGCGTGGATGCGCTGGATGGTCGACTGCCGGCGGCGCACCGGCTGGTCCTGAAGCAGCACTTGGACAGGATCGAACTGCTGGAACGGCAGCGAGACGAACTGCAGAAATGCCTGGAGCAACTGATGGAGCACTGTGCGCCCGCGGTGAAGCGGTTGACGGCTGTGCCAGGCATCAATGTCGTTGCGGCGCAGCATCTGATTGCCGAGATTGGGCCGGAGGTGTCGGCGTTTCCGTCAGCAGGGCAGTTGGCGTCGTGGGTGGGCGTGTGTCCTGGGCGGCAGGAAAGCGCGGGCATATCCAGGAGCAACCGCTGCGCGAAGGGCAACCGGTTTGTGAGGGCGCTGATCTGCCAGATCGCGCACGCGGCGTCGAGGACGAAGGGCAGCTACTGGGAAGGGTTATTTCAACGGTGGCAAAAGAGGCTTGGGCCAAACAAGGCGCTATGGGCTGTGGCGCACCGAATGCTGAGGCTCATCTGGAAGATGCTGGCCGAGACTGTAGACTACATTGAACAAGGGCCGAGAGTGCTGGACGCGGCACGACTTGCGGCGAGGATGAAGCGCCTCCGGCGAGAGTTCCGCCTGCATGGCATCGACTTGGACTGCAAACCCATTAACGGAGAATCAATGGCTTAGAGGTGATTTTCGAGAGCGTCCCGCGTTCTGGGAACGAGGGCGAGGTCAGCCGGATTCCGGGAATTCGCGGGCGAGAATCCGGGCTATTTGCTCTCGCAGATGAGGGATCTCGGCGGCGGCGGCGGTCCAGACGATTTGCAGGTCAAGGTCGAAGTAGGCGTGAACGATGCGGTGGCGGACGGAGACGATCTGGCGCCAGGGCACTTCGGGGTGGCGGTCGCGGAGTTCGGGGGACAGGCGGTTGATGGCCTCGCCGATGACCGTCAAATGATGGAGGACGGCGGCCGGCAGGACCTCATCAGCGATGAAAGATGCCTCGGACGAAGCGGCAGTGATGTCCTTGATTTTTTCGGCCGCCCTCAGGATATCCTTGAGATAAGAGGCTTCATGCCGCATAAATGATCCGAGCCTCTTTGAGAACATGAGGACGAATCCAGGGTTTGAGTCCGCGTCTGGTGACCAGATCCACCTTGCGTCCGGCCAACGACTCCAGTTCATCGCTGAATGTTTCGAATTCAATCATCCCCACTCGCACGCCAGGGGCGAATTCGACCATCAGGTCGACGTCGCTTCCCGGACCCGACTGGCCGCGCGCAACCGAGCCGAAGAGGTAGAGTTCCTTGACGCCGTGGCGCCGGCACACGTCGGCAAGTTTGGATGCGTCGATTTCGGCTGGTCCGAGTTTGACAGTGGTCGCCATAGGCTTCTCTTCCCCATTATGATCGAACCGCAGCAGGGGATTTCGACGGTGGCGCGGACGGGGGCTCAGAGTTTGCGGGTGACGACGCCGATTGTGGACCGGGGCGTTTATCAGGAGGTGAAGGACCTGGTGCCGGGCCGGACGTATGAGTTTCGGGCGTGGGTGCGGGCGGAGTCGGGGACGACGCTGGCGGCGCTGGCGGTTTGCGACCCGAATTACAGCGCGTTCGTCTGGACCGGCGTGCAGACGGTGGGGACGGCATGGCAGATGCTCTCGGTGACGTTCACGGCGAACTCGATGGGCGTGGCGCGGGTGCATCTGGCCAAGCACGACATCACCGGTGCGCAGCTTTGGGACGACGTGGAGTTGGTGAATGGCGCGACGGCGGTGAAGTTCGTCAGGCCGGCGTATTATCCCTATGGGCAGGAGATGGGGTCCGTGACGGCGAACGACACGGCGAAGTTCGGGACGTATACGCGGGACGCGGCGACGGGACTGGATTACGCGATGAACCGGTATTACCAGTCGACGTGGGGGCGGTTTACGAGTCCGGATCCGTACCGGGCGAGCGGGGGGCCGGGGGATCCGGGGAGTTGGAATAGGTATGCGTACACACGGGGAGACCCGATCAACTTCAACGATCCGAGTGGCCTTGCGGACTGTAATGTTAGCGGGAAATGGACCGACAATTCAGAAATGTACAATCCGCAGACACATGTTCAGTTTTGGTGCACGAGCCTGACAGGTGGGATAAATGTAACTTTAACCCCAATTTTTGACGGAGATCCGAGTGATGGTCTTATCGATGCCGAGATGAAGTTTATCGGGAAGAGGCTTGACCAATACGAAACTGATCTGTTCAACTGGCTGCTGTCGCAGTCTATTATCAGGCTGACGGCCGCACTTGCCAAGACTGACTGCGGAAGTCAGTTCAAGGACGTTTCAAAGACACTCTCAAAACTCAACTCGGTGGGCTTTGGGTATGACGATTGGATCAGGGGAATCATTCAGGATGGTAGAATTGTAGTAGACAGAAGAGGTCCTGGCGTGGCAATTTATAACTGGTTCACCGACTCAATTAATTTGAACCGAACATTTAATTGGGCTAACCCTAATGGATCCTATTTGAAGATCAACGGGGCAATGGCGCTGATTGGTGATAGTCTCGGGGGCCAGGCTTTCCTGCTCCGCGTCAATAGCATTTCGCCCGAACAATATATGGACATGACAATTCTTCACGAATTGACTCATTTCAATGGAATTAAAGCAAATAGAGGCATAGACAAGGATGCCAAGGTTGAAGAGAAGCTATGGAAAAACTGCATTCAATAAGAAGGGTGTTTGTCTTGCTTGGCTTTACCGTGGCCGTTTGTGGCCAGGAATATTGTTCTCTGCACGTGCGCGTCCTCTCGCCAGACATGAGGAGGCCTCAGGAGGTGGAGGTCACGGTGCTCGAACATACTGGGCGTAAAATAACCAAAGAGACTGGATTAGAGGATGTGCGGTTTTGTGATCTTGGTATCAAACCGGTCCAAGTCACTGTCGGGGACACCGGACCGTGCAACCAGATTTCAGTGAGCGACGTTCCACTAGGATTTGGCTCCACTTACCTGCTGACGGTTATTTATGACGTGGAAGCTTGCCGCCTTCCGCCTCGATCCATAGACTTTAATTGCAAGATTCTCTTGAGGATATCTGACGAGTCTGGGTCGCCGGTCCAGGATGCTTCTATTCGATTCAACAAACCATCTCACGCGCAGAGAGACGCCGACCGCTATGGTCGTGCATTTCTTGTCTTGGGGATCGACGACAAGGTGACTGCCCGGATTGCCGCACCCGGATATTTATCCAGCGAGAAAGTGGTCTCTTGCTCACCGAATGAACGTGACATTGAAGCACCTGTTATTTTGAAGAGAAAATGAGTTGCCCGTATGGCTGTGGTCCGCAAAAACTCGATCGGCGCTATGCAGCCTCCTTCTCCAACTTCTGTTCGTAATGCAGCCCAACGAGGGCCCGCAACATCCGCGGCCACCAGCTTGGGAACAATGCGGATTCATCTGGTAGGGTACACGACGACCGCGGCGGTGCTCTGGGACGACGTGAATATCGTCGGCGAGATGAGTTGCACCAGCGGCACGAGGATGAGCTACTACCCCTATGGGCAAGAGATCGGGACCGTGACGGCGAACGACACGGCGAAGTTCGGGACGTATACGCGGGACGCGGCGACGGGTCTGGATTACGCGATGAACCGGTATTACCAGTCGACGTGGGGGCGGTTTACGAGTCCGGACCCGTACCGGGCGAGCGGCGGGCCGGGGGATCCGGGGGGTTGGAATAGGTATGCGTATGTGCAGGGGGATCCGGTGAATTACCACGATCCCAAGGGCCTGTACACGTGCCAGCCCGGGGCTGGGTGCTTTGATGAACCAGACTGCGATCCTCTGAACTCCCGATGGGCACCCGGCGGAGGGCCGTGCATTGGGGCGTGGGCAGGGCCCACCAACTTTCCACCGGTGAATCTCGAACTGCTCGACGCGGCCATCATCCGCGCAAAGCAGGCTTTGAGTGAAAACGAAGATTGTCGAAATTTGTTCGGGAACGCTAACACGTGGAAAAGGGGATTCAACCCGGCCAGCATGTTAGATCAAATTGCGTCTGGCTCTTTCGGGAACTTGAAATTCGAGAATAAAGGTCCGAACTGGGGCACCGCGAAGGTGACACCAACCCGCTTGCCTCTGCTGAGCTCTGTGACAATAACGATCAACAGTTATAACGATGGAGTTCACGCATTCTGGAATTTAGGGAACACGGACTTCAACGCGCACACGCTTCTGCATGAACTCGGACATATCTTTGATCTGACAAGAGGATCTGGGAGGTCGAAGCTGAAATCACCAGACAGCATACCGATCATAGGCAGCAAGCGGAGTGATTGGAACGATTGGAAAGTTGACCAAGCATGTTTCAGAGGTGAACTGGGGTTCAAAAAGCCATGAATGTACCCGCGCTTCAGGCAAGATTCCAGATGCTATTGCTAGTGACCGGGATTCTACTGCCTTCGATAGTTTTCGGGCGCCAGAGCAGCGGTGTTGACGTGTGCGCGGCTGCAAATGGGCCCACCAAGAAGACATCTGTTGTGGTGCGAGGCGAAGGACAACTGGTAGATGAAGGACTCGCACTATCGAGCGCATCGTGCCCGATCGCAAAAACTGGGTATGATCAAGTGCCTACTGTGATCCTGGTGAAAGTGGCTTTTTTCTCCACTCCGGAGGTGAGGACACGGTTTGTGCGTTCGCAATCCGAAAGTGGTCTTCAATCTCCCCGGCTGAATATCGAAGTGCGTGGCATACTGAACTGTCGAGCACGCATGCGATTTATCCGTAGTGGTACTGACATTGTAGGCGCGAACGGGTTTGGCGACTTTGGTCTCTACAAGTGTGAGATGTCTGATGCGGTGCTGCTTCGAATTGAGGAGACAAGGGAACAGCCGGAACGAAGATTACCGCCAAAACCTAAGTGAGTGCGTTCTTGGCCGAGGCGTTTAGGAGCGCAAGTTCGCGGCGCTGAACCGGAGGTTCAGATTGTGCTTTGCTCCCTGTTCTCGCTGCCGGGCGTTTGATCCGGGTCGGCGACGAGACGGTGGCGACCGACCGGTTGGGGTCGGTGGTGCACATGTATGGACGGGGTTTGTCGATCGTGAATGGGGGGATGGAGACGGGGGTGGCGCCGTGGTATGCCTACTATGGTGCGGAGGCGAGCATTTCGACGGTGGCGCGGACGGGGGCTCAGAGTTTGCGGGTGACGACGCCGATTGTGGACCGGGGCGTTTATCAGGAGGTGAAGGACCTGGTGCCGGGCAGGACGTATGAGTTTCGGGCGTGGGTGCGGGCGGAGACGACTTCGGCCGCGGCGGGGCTCTGTGGAACGGGTATGATGTTGAAGCAGAGGGTTTGACGGATGACGATCGAGCAGTTGCGCAAGAGACGGGCTGATGTCCTTCGAGTGGTGGCCCGGCACGGCGGGCGGCCGGAGGTGTTGGTGTTCGGTTCGACGGCGCGCGGTGAGGCGGGCGCGGGCAGCGATCTGGATTTGATTGTTGAACTGCAGGCGGGGCGAAGCCTGATGGACCGGGTGAGGATGGGACTGGAGTTGGAGGAGATGCTGGGGTTGCCTGTGGAGACTGTGAGTCCCGCGGCGTTGCATCCACTGCTCAGGGCGAGCGTGCTGGCGGAGGCGCAGAGGCTGTGACGCGCGATCTGCTGTATGTCACGCACGTGCTCGAGTGCATCGCGCGGATCGCGCGGTACACGGCAGGAGGTCGTGAGAGGTTCGTGGCGGACGAGATGGCGCAGGACGCGGTGGTCCGGAATCTGCAGGTTCTGGCTGAATCGACGCAGAAGATCGGCGCAGAGACGAAAGCGGCGCATTCGGAGGTGGAGTGGCGCAGCATTGCGGGTTTCAGGAACGTGCTGGTCCACAACTACCTGGGCCTGGACGTGGGCGAGGTGTGGTCGATTGTCGAGACGGACTTGCCGCGACTAGGTGCGCAAATGCGGGCGATTCGGGAGGAACTGGCGGGGGAGAGCGGGCAGGGAGTGGATTAGCGCGAACACAGATAAGATGAGGCGCGTTGCGCTGCGTAAGGGCAGGAGCGGGGGACGGTGACGGAGAACGACACGGCGAAGTTTGGGACGTATACGCGCGACGCGGCCACGGGTCTGGATTGTTACCGGGACCGCGTTCCCGCGTTCCTTGGGCGGACCCTCTCGCACCCTCGCCTCGCCGGCGTCTAAGGTCTATTCGCATGCCGTGCCCGCTGGAAATGGCGATCTCGATTTCGGACGCTTGGCCTGCGTGGTCGTGGGTCTCGTGAAATTCGACGGAGACTCTTGTCCCAAGGAGGGTGTTCACCGAGGCTGCACAGCAACAGAGGAGGCCGGACCTGGACTGGCTATTCGGGGCGAGGTAGCCGGTGAATCGGTTTCGCCGGGCGCCGAGTCTGGAGGCCGGGACCCGCCATGTGCCGGGGAGTCACCGATGGGCTCAGGTTACCCGCCCGCTCCGGCGGATTGGACCGTTCCCGTGGCCCGGCCGCGCGACAGCAGCGCCTCGTTCCGGAAGCGGGCCGGTGGCAACCCGAACTCACGCTTGAAGGCCCGGTTAAAGGAGGCCTCCGATTCGTATCCGGCGTCCGAGGCGATCTCGGCCACACTGCGGCGCGTGGTGGTGAGCATCTTTGCCCCAAGTTGAAGCCGCAACCTGGTGAGGTAGGCCATCGGGGCCTCACCCAGAAGGTTCTTGAATCGGTCAGCCAGAACGGACCGCGAAATCCCAACCTCCTGCGCCAGGCTGGCGATGGTCCAGGCGTTTCCTGGGTTTCTGTGGAGCACGGCGAGCGCTTGACCCACAACAGGATCCCTGGTTCCAGCCAGCCACCCGGTTTCGCCATCCGGCAGTTGCTGGATGTAGCGCCGTATCGTCTCTATGAACAGAGTCTCTGACAGCCGGGCGAGAACGGCGCGGCTTCCGGCATCGGCGGCCCCTGCCTGCGTGACGGAGAAGAGGATGGAGTTCTCGAGCCAGTGCCCCGACGGATCCTGTCGGAGACTCACCTTGAGCATGGGCGGTAACCCGCCGAGGATCGTCCCGCAGAGGCGAGGATCCAGCGCCATGAAGCCGCAAACCACTCGAGTCGCTTCTCCGCCGCTGCCGAACCGTGCCATCTCCAACCCGCGATTCAGAACGTGGGACAGGGTTTCGCTTGCTTCGATCCGCAGCGTTTCAGGCCCGTTGCCGAGGACATGGGCGTCGCCGTGCGGAAATGTGACGATGTCGCCCGGCTCCAACATCAGGCGCTCTCCAGATTCCAAACGGGCGTACATACGTCCCGCTACCAGCATGTGGAAGATGATAAGGTGCTCGGCGTTTGGTGCCAGGTAAGGTGCGATCCGGCAGGAGTGGGGCGTATGGACCGTCCAGGGAGCCGAAAACTCCGCGTTGAAGTAGAAGGCCGTGTCGAGTTTGACAGATCCCAGAACTTCCGACAGCAGGTCAGGTTGCGGCTGAGTGCTCATCAGGAAAATTGAATCCAGAATGACAGAATTGCAGCGCCACGGCAAATGATTCCGGACTCTGGATCAAACGATTCACGCCTGGATCGGGCCGGATCAAGGAAACCGGACTTCCAGATAAAGCTTTTCTCACGATTCTGCCTCACTCTGTGGAGCAAGGAGATGCATGATGACTTCACCAACCACAATGACGGCAATCGCCACCACCCCTCCACCGCCGGCCGGCCAGATGCAAACGCTCAAGGCACGGCTGAGGACCATCTGGATGGCCGGCGACTATGACTACTTCTCGCGTTACATGGAGCAGAGCGCGATTGAGTTCCTGGACCGGATCAAGGTCCCCATGGGCAGCTTGCTCCTCGATGTGGCGTGTGGCTCGGGCCAGTTGGCGCTCGTGGCTTCGCGGCGCGGCATCCCGTCGATGGGCGTTGACATCGCCGCGAATGCGATCCGGGCCGCTCGGGGACGCGCCGTTCACGAAGGCCTGGAAGCGTGGTTCCAGGAGGGCGACGCCGAAAGCCTGCCATGCGAAGACGCGAGTTTCGACGTCGTGGCCAGTCTGTTCGGCGCCATGTTTGCGCCGCGCCCTGATCTGGTTGCCAGCGAAATGATGCGCGTCGCCAGACCGGGCGGCATGATCGCCATGGCCAATTGGACCGCCGAGGGATTCATCGGGAAGATGTTCAAGGTCATTGCCAGGTTCATCGCCCCGCCGGGCATGCCTTCACCCGTTTTGTGGGGAGACGAAGAAACTGTCCGAGCGCGCTTCGGCACAGGCGTCAGCGACCTCCGCATGACCCGCGTCACCTACACCTTCGACTACCCGTTCGGGCCGGCCGAGGTGGTGGAGTTCTTCCGTAAGTACTATGGACCGATGAACCAGACGTTCGCATCGCTGAGCGACAGCGGCCAAATGGCGCTCCGCGAGGAACTCACCGAACTCTGGTCAGGACACAATACATCGGGCAGCCGCAGAACCACAGTGTCCAGCGAGTACCTGCAAATCGTCGCAAAACGCTCCTGAGCACGTTGGAGTGGGGCCACTCAGGCCTCACTCCTCCAATCGGACGGTCACCAGGTCAAAACCAGTTGCCAGGCCAACGGTCGAAGGGTGGCCAAGCGCAGCCGCCGCGAAACCTCCCGCGAAACCTTCGAAACCTCTTCGAGCGAAACCATCAGCCTGTCGAAGCCTTCGGCGAAACCTTCAGCCTGATCCGACCACATCGCGATTTCATCGAAACCCGCAAACTCCTCGGCCCTCTTCGCTCCTCAATTCCAATTCCGCCCACCCGCAAGCCGAACCCCCCTCGACCTAAGCACCCTGCCACTCAGCCGTCTCGTGGCGCAGGCACTCTCGCCCGTCTTCTCGACAATCATGTCGAGACGTCTTCTGCCATGCCCGCTGCCTCGACGATGGCCGCGAACGAACTCGTAGCGCGGACCGCCACGCCCTCCCGTCCCGGCATTCCTGCCCACATGTCTTCCCC
>JACZJQ010000352.1 GCA_014860455.1 Bryobacteraceae bacterium
TTTGAGGTCATCGAAGGGAACCACGCCGGCGAACTCGTTCCAGACGTCGGCGAAGCGAGACATCGGCCAGTCGGCGGAGAGTTTGGCGAGTTCCTTCTCTGAAGAGAAGCTGCCCTCGAGGTTTTCGACGCGGGCGAGCCGGTCTTCTTCGAAGGCGGAGAACGCCGTGATGGTGTTATCGGTGCTGATGGTGAATGTGGTCATGGTGATTGTCCTTTCTATCGGTTCATGCCGGCGAGTTTCCCGTCGGCAGTGATGTGCAAATCCTTGTAGTAGCCGCTGCGCAATCTGGCCCAGCCAAATGGCGTCGAGATTTCGTGGCGCGCGGCGATGCGGCTCAGCTTCAAGCGGTGCATGCCGTTGTCGAACTCCTTCTGGAGGTGGCCCCAGCGGTCGAGCTTCCAGCCGTTCTGTGTGGCCCAGGTGATGAGTTCTTCGCGCGTCATCGTCAGTAGTCCAGTCCTTTCGCGTCCACCGCGCTGCGGTCGCCCAGGGCGGCAAGCACGTAGGCAAGCTCCTGGCTGACATGGCCGAGGTCGCCAGCGTAGCCCCAATTGGCGGGCTCGGCGGCCTGGTGGCGTTTGTGCTCGTCGAGGCGTTTGGCGATGCGTTTGAGCAGGTCGTGGCACTCGGCATGGCGCTCGGCGTAGCAGGCTGCGGCGGTTTGTTTGGCTTGGGTGTTCCTCATGGCGACCCCATTCATCGCTTCGGTTCCGATTAGAAGCAAGGCGAATGATCGAACCGGGGCGAAGAATCTTCAATGGCGCTGCTGAGTCTCCGCGCGTACGCCAAACATCGCGGCGTGAGCCTGGCGGCCGTGCAGAAAGCGATCAAATCCGGCAGGATCGCGACGACCGCGGACGGCTCGATTGATTCCGAGCGCGCCGATGCGGATTGGAGCGCCAAGACGCGGCCCGGGCAGAAGCGGCGTTCGCCGGCCCCGGCGACGGTTGCGCCGGTGGTTCCGTATGTCGAGCCGCCACGAAGTGATCCGGGCGGCGCCGGCGGCCTTGATTACTTCCGGGCCCGTGCCATCCGTGAGAGCTACCTTGCTCGCCTGGCGAAGATCGAGTTCGAAGAGAAGTCGGCCAAGCTGGTGAGCCGCGATGAGGTGCAGATTGCAGCGTTCACCAAGGCTCGCACCGTGCGCGACAGCCTGCTGAACATCCCCGACCGGCTGGCGGCAACGCTCGCGGCCGAAGCCGATGCCGACAACGTGCACCAAATGCTGACCGTGGAGATTCGAAAGGCCCTTGATGAACTCGCTGGCGCAGACCGCGACTGACGTCTACAACGAAGCCTTCGACTCCGGGCTGCGGCCGGATCCGCTGTTGACGGTGTCGGAGTGGGCGGACCGGTACCGGCGGCTGTCGGGGAAAGCCTCGGCGGAGCCTGGTCCATGGCGCACCGACAGGACTCCATACCTGCGCGAAATCATGGACAGCCTCGCTCCATCGTCGCCGGTTGAAACGACCGTCTTCATCAAGGGCTCACAGATCGGCGGGCCTCTCGCCCTCGACACGGCGATCCCCACCGTGGATGGCTGGACCACCATGGGGACGATTCGAGTTGGCGACCGGGTGTTTGACGAGAATGGCCACCCCGCACGGGTTGTGGGCGTATCCGACGTCTTCTTCGATCGGGAGTGCTTCGAAATCACGTTCTCTGACGGCAGCCGCATCGTGTCGGACGGCGCACACCGCTGGGTCGCCTGGGATGACCTGGGACCCGGCAAACGCCGGCTTGTGAAGACGACGACGGCCGCGATGCACCCCCGGCACAAAGCAGGCGGAAGGAAGCAAAGAAATCGCTATGCCATTGACGTGGCCGGCCCTCTTTGTCTTCCCGAGGCCCCAATGCCACTCGATCCCTATCTGTTTGGGTACTGGCTCGGCAACGGCAGTGCCGTGATGAACCACATCACCATCCATGAGGATGATCACGAGATTGTGGATCATCTGTCGCGCTCACGAGTGAAGGTGGAGTACCGGCAGCCCTGGTGGATAAAAGGCCGAGCGGCAAACATCCTCGTGGATGGCGGGCGAAAGAGGGCAAGACTCGAAGACGGCTCGTTCGGCCCGGTGGCGGTCGCTGAGGGTGACATCTACTTCATGGGCTGCCTGCGTGAGCTCGGCGTTGTCGGCAACAAGCACATCCCCGCAGCGTACCTTCGCGGGAGCTTCAGCCAGAGGCTGGCTCTGTTGCAGGGCTTGATGGACTCTGACGGGCATATCTGCCGGGGTGGGCGCTGCGAGTATACGACGCACACCCCCGCGCTGCTCCGTGGGGCGTATGAACTGCTCATGACTCTGGGCCTGAAGGCCACGATCTATCGTCGGGAGCCCAAACGGATTGAAATCTGCGGAAGGCCCGCGCAGTCCCGGGAGGGCTGGCGTGTCTCGTTCATGGTCTACGACAACATCCCGGTGTTCCGGTTGAGCCGGAAGCTGCGGAGGCAGGTTGACCGCGGTGGGCGGCGCACGACCGAGACCGAAAGACGCAGGATTGTTTCGATCCGAAGAGTCGACTCGGTGCCGGTCCGCTGTATCGCCGTCGATTCGCCCAGCCATCTGTTTCTTGCAGGCCGGTCGATGATCCCGACTCACAACACCGAGGCCGGTAACAACTTCGTCGGCTACGTCATTCACAAGTCGCCTGGGCCGATGATGTTGGTCCAGCCGACTGTTGAGATGGCCAAGCGCAACTCGAAGCAGCGCATCGACCCGCTGATCGAGGAGAGCGAGCCGCTGCGGCAACTGGTGAAAAGCCCACGCTCGCGTGATTCGGGCAACACCGTGCTGTCGAAGGAGTTTCCTGGTGGCGTGCTGGTGATGACGGGCGCCAACTCCGCCGTGGGGCTGCGCTCGATGGCCGTGCGGTATCTGTTCCTGGATGAGGTCGACGCCTATCCGGGCGATGTCGACGGCGAGGGCGATCCGATCAATCTGGCCTTCGCGCGTACGCGGACCTTCGCACGGCGCAAGGTGTTCATGGTGTCGACGCCGCTTATCACGGGCCTGAGCCGGATCGAGGCGGCGTTCGCTGAGAGCGACCAGCGCCGGTTTTGGGTGCCGTGCCCGCACTGCGGCGAGTTTCAGGTGCTCAAGTTCGAGCGGCTGCGATGGCCCAAAGGCGAGCCGCAGAAGGTCGGCTACGTCTGCATCGGCTGTGAGAAATCGATATTCAATCACCACAAGGCCGCGATGCTGCCGCGTGGCGAGTGGCGGCCGGAGGCTGCGGGCGATGGGCGGACGCGCGGCTATCATCTGTCGAGCCTGTACAGCCCGGTGGGCTGGTACGGATGGGACCGCGCGGCCGACGACTGGGAAAAGGCGCAGAAGGACGTCGAGCGTTTGAAGTCGTTCGTGAATCTGGTGCTGGGCGAATCTTGGCAGGAGCGGGGCGAGGCTCCTGATTGGCAGCCCCTCTACGACCGCCGCGAGGATTACGCGCTCGGCACGGTGCCCGGCGGCGGACTGTTCCTCACCGCCGGTGCCGACGTTCATCCGAACCGGATCGAGGTGGAAGTTGTTGCCTGGGGGCGGGCGAAGGAATCTTGGTCCGTCGACTACCGGGTGCTGATGGGCGACACCGCGCGGCCCGAGGTGTGGCGGCAGCTTGATGCCGTGCTGGATGAAGAGTTTCTGCATGCCCATGGGATGCGTCTGCCGATCCGCGTGCTGTGCGTGGACTCGGGCTACAACCCGCGCATCGTCTACGACTGGGTGCGCGCGCATCCGCAGGCATCCTATGGTCCAGCCGGCGCGCGCGCCGCGCACCCGAAGACGGCTGTGGCGGTGAAGGGTACGGCACGGACCGACCGGCTGATCCTGGGCGCGTCGCCGGTGGACGCGAGCAAGAGCCGCGGCACGAGGCTTTGGACGCTCGGTACTCCGGTGGCGAAGTCGGAGTTGTACAGCAGGCTGCGGCTGGCGCCGCCGACCGAGGAAAGCGGCGAGTCGTTTCCGGCTGGGTACTGCCACTTCCCCCGCTACGAAGAGGATTACTTCCGGCAACTGACGTCGGAGAGTTTCATTAAGGGCCACTGGGTGCTGGGCGCCAACGCGCGGAACGAGGCCCTGGACGCCAGGGTGTATGCGCGCGCGGCCGCATCGATCTACGGGATCGATCGTTTCGTCGAGCGCCATTGGCGGGAGCTTGAGACCGCCGTGGCGAGGACGGACGAGGCGTCGGATGTCGCCGGGGACGGGGTGACGCCGGCGGAGCCGCCACCGATCCGCCGTGTCGTTGTCCGCTCGAACTGGATTCAACGATAGATGGCTTACAACGAATCGCAACTCGAAGCGCTCGAGGAGGCGCTGGCGAGCGGAACGCTCCGCGTGTCGTTTGAAGGCCGCAGTGTCGAGTACCGCAGTATCGACGAGATCAAGAAGGCCATCGCCGAGGTGAAGGCCGGCCTGGCGGCTGCGAATCCGGCGACGCCCCGCACGCGCATGGTCCGGGTCTTCACGGAGAAGGGTTTCTAGCTGATGGGCTACTGGCGAAACCTGATCCGGGCGGCGGTCCCGGCGCTGCGGCTCTCCTCTGGCTACGAGGCTGCCGCGACGACGCGCCGGACGCAGGGATGGAATCCGTCGAGCGACGGCATCAATGCTCTGGTGAGCGGCGGGGGCGACGCGCTGCGTTCGCGCTCGCGCGACATGGTGCGCCGCAACGCCTGGGCCGCGAATGCGATCGACAGCTTCGTCGCCAATTCGGTCGGCACCGGGATCAAGCCGCAATCGAAGCACCCCGATGCGGCGGTGAAGCGGAAGCTGCAGCAGTTGTGGCTCCGCTGGACCGACGAGGCCGACGCCTCGGGGCTAACCGATTTCTATGGCCTGCAGGCGCTGATCTGCCGGGCGACGGTTGAAGGTGGCGAGTGCATTGTGCGGCTGCGGCCGCGACGCCCGGAGGACAGGCTGAGCGTGCCGCTTCAACTGCAGGTGCTCGAAGCCGAGCATCTGCCGGCATCGCGCAACGAAAACCTCGCCAACGGCAATGTCATCCGGGCCGGGATCGAGTACGACAAGATCGGCCGCCGCGCGGCGTATCACCTCTACCGCGAGCATCCAGGCGAGAAGCTGATGTTTGCGCGCGCCGGCGAAACCACGCGCGTCAGTGCCGATGGCGTTCTGCATGTCTACAAACCGCTGCGCCCGGGCCAGCACCGTGGCCAGCCCTGGCTCACGCAGGTGCTGGTGAAGCTCCATGAACTCGACCAGTACGACGACGCCGAACTGGTCCGCAAGAAGCTGGCGGCGATGTTTGCCGCCTTCATCATCGAAAACAACCCGGACGATCCGGTGATCGGCGCGAAGCCGGGCGAGGGGGCCAAGGATTCGAGCGGAGTGCCCCTTGCGGGCCTTGAGCCTGGCTCGATGGTGAAGCTGCTGCCAGGCGAAGACGTGCGGTTTACCGAGCCGGGCGATGTGGGCGGGATGTATGCGGAATTCATGAAGGTGCAGCTGCGCGCGATCGCCGCCGGACTTGGGATCACCTACGAGCAGCTGACTGGCGATCTCGAAAAAGTCAACTACTCGTCGATCCGCGCCGGCTTGCTCGAGTTCCGCCGCCGCTGCGAGCAGTTTCAGCACCAGGTGATGGTGTTTCAGTTTTGCCGGCCGGTGTGGCGGGCCTGGGTTGAGGCGGCCGTGCTGGCCGGCGAGATCCCGGCGCGGGATTATGCGCGCAACCGGCACCTCTATTTGGATGTCGAATGGCGGCCGCCGTCGTGGGACTGGGTCGATCCGCTCAAGGACATGAAGGCCGAAGTCACAGCGGTGAGGGCTGGCTTCAAGCCGCGCGGCGCGGTCGTCAACGAGATGGGCTACGACGAGGAAGACGTCGATCGCCAGATCGCGGCCGACAACGCCCGGGCCGATTCGCTGGGCCTGACCTTCGACACCGATCCCCGCAAGACAACGGCGAACGGCCAGCAGGCGCAAGCTGGCGTGCCGTTGCTGCCGCCGGCGCAGACCCCAGGAGAGGAAAGCTCACTGATCCAATGACGACACTGCCCCACATCGCCGCGCGTGTCTTTGACACGCCGCTCATGATCGATGCGACCAAGCTCAACGCCGTGCTCTCCGCGCTGGCGCCCCGTCTGGGCGTCGAGCCTCCGGCGGCCGACATCGCGCTGATGGCCGAACACCGCAGCCGGAAGCCGTATGCGGTTTCCGCCGCCGGTATCGCGGTGATCGGGGCCTCCGGGAGCCTCGTAAACCGGGCTTCGGGAATGGACGCGCAGTCCGGGCTCACCTCTTACGAGCAGTTGGGGAACGAGGTGCTGGACGCCGCGACAGATCCGCAGGTGCGCGGCATCCTGCTTCGCGTCGACAGCTACGGCGGCGAGGCCAACGGCGCCTGGGACGCCGCGGATCTGATCTCTCAAGCCGCGCAATTGAAGCCTGTCTGGGCGTCGGTGGACGATTTCGCGCTGAGCGGCGGCTATCTGCTGGCCTCTGCCGCCGACCGCGTTTGGGTGACGCGCACGGGTGCGGTTGGCTCGATCGGGGTCATCGCCATGCATCTCGATCAGAGCGGCTTCGACGCCGCGCATGGCCTGAAATACACGACCGTCTTCGCCGGCGACCGCAAGAACGATCTCAATTCTCACGAGCCGCCGTCCGAGGAGGCGCTCGATGTCCTGGCGGCGGAGGTCCACCGTCTCTACGGCATGTTTGTCGGCGCTGTTGCCGCGCGCCGGGGCCTGAGCGCCCAGACCATCCGCAGCACCGAAGCGGGCATCTTCCATGGCGCTGATGCTGTCGCGCGGGGCCTGGCCGATCGTGTTGGCACGTTCCGCGAGGCGCTGGCGGAGATGTCCGCGCAACTTCAACCCACCACTGGAGGTTTCAAAATGTCCGACACCTTGCCGGCGGCCGCCGCGCCGCCGGAACCCACTCCCAACCTTGCCGCGCTCGCCTCCGATGCCCGTGATCGGGGCTATGCCGAGGCGGCTGAAATCGTCGAGCTTTGCGGTCTGACCGGGCATCCAGGGCTTGCGGGCGAGTTCATCGCGCGCCGGCTCAGCGCCGCGGATGTCCGCAAGGAACTGCTGGCGCTGAAGGCGAGCGGGGACAGCCAGGCCGAGATCCGGTCCCATGTGCTGCCGAACGCCTCGACCGGCGCCCCCCAGAACCTCGATGAAAACCCCGTGGTCAAAGCCTGCGCCGCTCTCGGCGCGAAAGGAGACCGATAGCCGATGAGTGTCCAGACTGAAGGCATGCGCTTGGGTGACTGGCTCAAGTGGGAAGTCGATAACCAGTACAGCCGGGATGTGGTGACGATCCTGGCCGGGAGCGGATCGGAGCGCGCGCTCACCACCGGCATGGTGTTGGGCCGCGTGACCAAGGGCGCGGCGGTCGGCGCGGCCGTCGCCGGCAACAGCGGTGATGGCACGATCACTGCGGCTCCGGCTGTGGGCCAAGCGGCCAAACCGGGCGTCTACCGTGTGGTGTGCATCGAGCCCGCCACCAACGGCGGCAAGTTTGCAGTCGAGGATCCCGACGGCGTCCTGGTCGGCATTGCGGCCGTGGGCACGGAGTTTGCGACGCAGTTGACCTTCACGATCGCTGACGGCGACGCCGACTTCGCCGCCGGTGACGCTTTTACCATCACGGTCGCCGCAGGCTCGGGCAAGGTGGTTCAAATTGACTTCTCTGCCACGGACGGCTCGAACGTGGCTTGCGGCTTGCTCACCGAACCCACCACCGCGTCCGATGGTGCGGATCGCTCGGCGGTGGCCGTGGTCCGCAACGCCATTGTGTCGGCCAACGGCATCACCTGGCCTGCCGGGGCCACGACGAATCAGAAGAGCGCGGCGATCGCGCAACTCAAGAGCCTGGGCATTCTTGTCCGGGAGGGAGCGTAAGGAAAACCCATGTCCATGCTGAATCCGTTCACAACCGAAGCCTTCAACATGGTGGCTCTCACTGCCGCCATCAACCGCATCCCCAATACCTACGGCCGCCTCGAGCAGCTGGCGTTGATGCCGGCCACCGGTGTGCGGCTGCGCACCATCATCATCGAGGAGATGAGCGGTGTCCTGAACCTGCTGCCCACGCAGCCGGTTGGTGCGCCGGGCACGCTGGGCACTCAGGGCAAGCGCAAAGTGCGGTCGTTCGTCATCCCGCACATCCCGCACGATGACACCGTGCTGCCGGAAGAGGTCCAGGGCATCCGCGCCTTCGGCTCGGAGACCGAGACCGAAGCCCTGGCCGGTCTCATGGCGCAGAAGCTGCAAACCATGCGCAGCAAGCATGCGATCACGCTCGAGCATCTCCGCATGGGGGCGCTCAAGGGCGTCATCCTCGATGCCGACGGCTCGACGCTCTACAACCTCTACACCGAGTTCGGCATCACGGCGAAGACCGTCAACTTCGCGCTTACGACCAACACCACCGAGGTGCTCACCAAGGTGCTTGAGGTTAAACGCCACATCGAAGACAACCTGAAGGGTGAATTCATGAGCGGCATCATGTGCTTGTGCTCGGCGGGCTTCTTCGACGCCCTGACCACGCACCCGAAGGTGAAGGAAGCCTATTCGCGCTGGCAGAACGGCCTGGCGCTGCTGTCGGACAACCGGATGGGGTTCACCTTCGGCGGCGTACGTTTGAGGAGTACCGTGGCCAGGCGACCGACGCCGCCGGCAACGTGCGCAAGTTCATCGCCGACGATGAGGCGCACTTCTTCCCGCTGGGCACGGCGTCGACCTTCAAGACCTACTTCGCGCCGGCGGATTTCAATGAGACCGCCAACACGCTCGGCCTGCCGCTCTACGCCAAGCAGGAGCCGCGGAAGTTTGGGCGGGGTACGGATTTGCATAGCCAGTCGAACCCGCTGCCCATCTGCCACCGGCCCGAAGTGCTGGTGAAGGCGACCAAGGCCTAAGCCATGGCTTGGGACAACTCGATCGGGGCGCTGAACTCGGCATGCCTCGCCGCGTTCGGGCGGAAGATCACTTACCGGCCCGCTGCGGGCGCCCCGGTCGAGCTTCGCGGGATTCTCCAGACGGGCGTGCAGCTTGAGGGCCGCGCGCCCGGCGTCTATGCGGTGCTTTTCCTGCAGGCTGCCGGTTTGCCGGCGGGAGCGGGCCTGGGCGATGCGGTGGAGATCGGCTCGGACACCTACAAGGTGTTTGAGATGGAATCGGACGCCGCCGGCGGCGTGAAATTCGCGCTGCGGAAGGAGTGACGCCGCGATGGCATCAGTCCGCGTCTGGCAGAAGAAGCAGCTTCGGCTCGATCGGCTGAACTTCACCCAGCGCCAGATGTTTATGCTCGGCAATGTAGGCGCCGGGGTGGTGAAGAACCGGCTGCGCGCCGCGCAGGGGCCAGCGGACTCCCCTGCCAAGCCGCTGACAAAGAAGTATGCCATCCGGAAATCGAAGCTGGGCCTGGGCAACCGCCGCAACCTCTCCTTAACCGGCTCTATGCTCCAGAACCTCGCGGTCCGGGCGGTCAGCGAGAACCGGGCCAAAGCAGGGCTCTCCACCCGCAAGGATCGGTTGAAGGCTTGGGCAAACCAGAAGATCGAACCGTGGCTCGTGTTTTCTCCCAAGAACAAAGCCGCCGTCACGGAGGCGGCGCGGCGGATCTTCGACGAGATGAAGCGACGGCTGGTGCTGCAACGCCATCTCGGCGGCCGCCAGCGGTAGCTGCTGAACTTCGCCGCAATTGCGGCGGAGGCGCCCCAAGGACACTCATGATTGACACCTTTGAACTTGTCGACTCTCTCGTCGCGTTGCTGCGCGACATCCCGGAACTCGTCACGGAGATGGCCGGCGACGCGAGCCGGATCTACGCCTATCACGACCAGTATCCGAAGCGGTCAAGCCTGGCCCTCGCAATCCACCAGATGCCGGCGCCGTCGATCATGGCCGCCTGGCAGGGGACCGTGCCGGGCAGCTTCGGTGGTGCCGACGTCTGGAAGCACCAGGTGACCCTCTACCTGCGGGCGCGGGAGACTTTCGACGGCGACCCGCCGACCGCCTATTACAAGCTGTTCCGGCTGATCACCAAGGGTGTCCCAGAGTCGGCGGGCGCGCCGATGCTGAACGTGACCGTGCATCCGTCCTGCTACCCGATGGATGTCCCGTCGATCCAGCGGGCCACCGACGCCGAGGGCCTGGATTACTTCGAAGCGCAACTTGCATTCGTGGAGGCGGGTGATGAATAGCCGCGAGACCGTATGGTTAGAGCCGCCGCATGGCCAGGGCGAGCCGGAAGAGGTGGAGGCGACGCCGGCGGTGCTCGTGCCCAGGCTAGTTGCTGGCTGGGCCCAGTGCCCGCCGCCCCCGAAGAAAGACAAGCAGGAGGTGAACCCCCGTGTCGACAGCTAGACTCCAGGAAGTGCTCATCTGCTTCGGCAAGCAGAAGCAGACCGACATTGCGACGGCCAACACGGCCGGACAGATGTTGCAACTGCGAAAGCTGAACGCCCAGCTTGCCAACCCGAAGCTCAACACCGAAAACGACGCCGACGAGTACGGCAAGGGCCACGAGTTTGCCACGCAGTCGTTCCAGACGTCCTGGGATGCGGGCAGCACACTCGAGAAGTATCTGAGCGCTGAGATCGCTGCTTGGGCGATGGCGTTTTCGCTTGGCAAAGTCGTGAAATCGGGCACCGCACCCGATCTCACCTACACTTGCACACCGCTGTTTCCGGCCAACGGCGATGCGGCGGAGCTGCCTTATTTCAGCTTCGTCGAGCAGATCCGTCCGGGCGCGGGCGTCGTGCTCGACCGGATGGCCGTGGGCTGCGCCATTGAAGGGTGGACAATTTCGATCGCGAGCGGCCCAGGCCGCGCCAACTCCAAAATCACCGTCGAATTCGTCGGCTCTGGTAAGATGACCGAGCCGTCAGCCATCGTAGTCCCGGCGGCGACCTTGGAGAAACTGTTGCCGTCGGCCTCGCTGGCGCTGTCGATCAACGGCGTCAACTACGTGTCGAGCAAGAACATCGTCTCGCTCGAAACCTCGTGGAAGAACAACATCCTGCTCGACGCCGGCTTCTTTCCGGGCTCGGGCTTCCAGACCGCCGGCGATGCCACCAGCGGCGCCATCCGC
>JACZJQ010000353.1 GCA_014860455.1 Bryobacteraceae bacterium
CACCACCGTCGTCTCAACAGCAGACACCGCCCCCACCATCGCCGCCCTCCTCGGCCAACCCCCACACCGCTGCTGGACCGGCAAACCCGTCAAACCCTGATCGGTTCTGCGGAATCCTGCCTGGCGAGCGCGCGGCGAATCGCAGGCGAGCCTGCCCTTCCCATACGATGACTCTCAGCGTCCGCTCCCGTTGCCGCCCACCTCGGCCATCAAGTAGAACGAGTTGTTTCCCGAACGCAGGTCTTTGCCATAGACGAACCTGAATCCAATCCCTAGAACACTCAGTTTCGCCTGTGCCCCCGTGTCCCAAAGCCAAGTCCTGGACCCGAGCGGCGACGAACGTCCACCGATCTTGCCGGTATCCAGAAAAGGGCTCAGTTTCACAGTGACCAATCCGTCGCTGTAGACGATCTTGTCAATCTCCCAGTTGGAAAGGAAGTAGCTGTGGCCCATCGGAGCGCTTCCCTTGCGTCCCTCGCGAGTGCCGATGTGGCCTCGCATCCAAAGGGGATTGTCACGTTCCAGGCCGAGAATGAACAGTTCGTCGAACGGAACACGCCCGAAGATCTTCCCCGCCCGGACGCGTCCCTCCATCGCGTAGTCCTCGCCCGTCATTTTTGGAAGCCAGCGCGATCGCACCGACATCTGCAGCCGCTGGAAGGCGCTTGATGCGTCCGTCCAGATCCTGCCCAGGTCAGAAGAAACCTGCAGGTTGCCTTCAAACCGCCGCTCGGGAAGCCGCCACAATTCCAGTCCCAACTGCGACATCTGCGCCAGTTGATACCCGCTCAGCAACTCACTCTGTTGGAGGCCCGGACCACTCCTGATGTCCGAGTAATCGCGGTGGGAGAGTTCGCCGCCCAACGACCAGGACCATGGTCCGCTGCGGAAGGAGGAGATGCCTGCTCTCACTGCGTTCCGGCGTAGCCTGAGCGCGCCAAGCGAAGCAGCGGATGCCCTTGAGGATCCGCGAAGATCCCACCGCTCTTCCCGGAGGTCAACTCCGAGCCAGTAGCCGTACATGGGATTCCCGCCGAGCGGGCTCGTCAAGTTTGCTTGCAGGCGCCGTTTATCCGGATCCCATCGCACCAGGGAAGTGAGGTTGATGGCCGAACCTCTTAAATTGAAGAACTCAGGCTGGATTGTTTGATATGCAGCCCCCCGCAGTATCGAAAGCGCTGCTCCCAGTTTGCCGTTTCCCCAGCCATTCCGCTCGCCGGCGGCGAACCCGATGTCGAACCGCCCATCCTCCCTGCCCTCCAGCCTGAAACCCGGAAATGAAAAGATGCCCATCCCCTGGATTCGCGCCCTGCTGTCAAGCAGTTCGGAGAGTTGCAGGACTTCGCCTGGCGCGAAGCTGAATGCGCGGTCGAGCAGCACCGGATCCACACGCAGTCCCGGCTGGATCAGGGCTCTCCCAATCTTGGGTTTGCCTATACGATTCCAGTACTTCAACGAGGCTTCGAGATTGCCCTGAAGATGGTAGATCGTCGCCAGGAAATCATTGGCGTAAGGGCTCTTGTTGTTGAGCCGGATCGCCTGCCTCAGCCATGCTGCTGCTTGCGGGTACTGTTTCTGCTTGAAGGCCACGCCTCCGAGCTCAACCGGAAACCGCTCATCGCCGGGGTTCAGGCGCTGTCCGGCAAGCAGGCGGGCACGCGCTTCCTCCCAGCGTCCGAGCCGGGCCAAAGCCACGCCGTGGTAGAACTCAAGATCCGTTTCGCGAACGGAGATCCGGCCTGCTGCGTCCACCACTTCGGCCCAACGCTGTTGTGCGAATAGCTCCGCGATCCCTGAAACGGACACACTCACGGGCGGCGCGGCGGAGGCCGGAAGCGGGATACACGCCAACAGGATGAACAGGACTACGGAGACGGCGATTCGCCCTTTGACGCCGGAAGCGCCAACAAGGTCCAGTTTCCTGCCGCCCGCCATTCTCTCTCGAAATCGGCCCGATGCTGTCTTAGGAGTTTGCGCGCCGCGGGGTCGTGTTTCAACACCAGGCCCTGTTCCGGATCGATCCCCGTGACGACAACATAGTGCAGTGCGCCGCGTCCAGCTCGTAGCGCAACAATCAACGGGCGCCCTTTTGGGAGTTGCTCGCTGACGTCGGCCCACTCGCCTTTCAACGAGAACGTCCGGAATCCGTGCTCGCGGAGGTAGCGCTCCATGGCGGAAGCATGGATGCCTCGCGCAGCTTGTGAGTAGAGTGCGCGCTGGATCTCTGCCGGATTGATTACTCCCGGCAGGCCCTGCTCCCGCTGCCAGTACTCCATCACCATGGCGATGCTGGCGGAGCCGCAACCATTCTTCTCCTGCCTCACAAAGGGGACGTCCAGCGTGACTGCCTGCGACCCGCCGGCCTGACGGAGACTGCCGAAAATCAGGCATACGACCGTGATTATGAACCGGCGAACCATCTCCGACCTACCGCACGGCCACGATAATCAGGATCAACGCCGCGATGCCGATCAGGATGATGAGCAGATCCCGCTCGGTGAGCCTGCCGGCTGCGAAATCAGCCTGCACCTTGGCTGCCCGGGCGGCGAGCCGCGCCGCCTCCTCATCGCTCAACGATGAGATGGCCGCGTTCACCTGGTTCAAGTCCATCCGGGCCGCCTGCAGCACCTTTGCCGCGCCGGGCGCTGTGAACAGCCGTGCAATCGTTTCGCGGTTCTGTTGCCGGGCGCGGGATGCAGAGACAACTGCCGACTGCAGCTCGCCTGGGCTAACAACGTGGCTCTGATCCGTGACACGCGCGGGAAGCCCTACGCATGCAACGAGAAGATAGGCGGTCAAACCGCGGGTAGCCTGCCGGAATCCGGGTAGGGTCATGGTACTCTTCCTCCTCAGGTGCTGGCAGGGGACACCTGACTGTTCTGGCCGCGAATGTCCAGTGATCGCGGCCCACTTCTTGTCCCCCTTTTATAGCACAACCTTCCCTGCGCGCCGCGCCGAAATCACCGGGTGACAGGATGCGCTTGACTCGTCCTCGGAGTTGAGGCGAACAGGATCCAGCCGTCAACTGAATCATTGACCGCACCGGTAAACACCCCTGCACCGCCCGAGCCCCTGTTCCAGCTCACTCGATCAGGTGCGTCGAGCCATTCGCCCTTGGCTCCGAGCCGGCCGCCCGCCACTTCCGCAGGCCCCGCGTGCATGCGACTCCTACGCCGGAACGCGCGGCTATACCCCTCCTACCCCCACTGGAACACTCTTGACCTTACTCCCAGCCTGTCCCGCCTACGGCACAAACAGGCTCTTCATCAGTTCCGGCGACTCCCTCACCCCCGGCTGAACAACGATCACCGGTTCTGAAACCAGCGTCTCGGCTACTGTCGCCGGGTCGTCGAACTTCTCGGCCCAGGCCAGTTCCCACCTGAATTCCATCAGCCCGTTCGAGTTGGCGACGAAATTCGTATGCCAGAAGTTGTCGAACACCAGCGTCCACAGCCGCTCCGGGTCCGCCGGTTTTTGCTGGACCTGCTGCCACGTATGCGGGCCGCCCACCGTCACCAGCGGCGCATCGCGTGTCACCCACAGCCATTGGCCGTCGGTGGTCGTATACCGGCCCCATCCGTCCACGACGACGTAGTCCCGGCACGCGCCCGGCAACTGGTCGTCGAACGGCACAAACTTGACGCCGCCGTTGGTAAACTCCGGCAGCACTCCCGGCGCCGGAAACGCGCACTGCACGAAAAACGCCTCGGCCGCGTTCTTCGCCTTCCTGACCAAACGAACTGTCAGCGTCGCCCGCGCCTGCCCCCGGAACAGTTCCAGCGTCCGCTCTCCAGACTCCAGGCTGGGGTGGGTAATGGTCTGTGAGTATACCTGGGAATAGTTGGTCGGAGTTCGTTTCGTCACGCCGTAGGCGGCCGCCGTCCGCTTCAGATTCTCGGGCCTCATCTGGGAAGACCGCCTTGCCGGAGGCGCGATCCAGACCGACTGAAAATCGCCGATCCCTTGCGTAAACAACGGCTTAGCCATCCCCGGCCGGGTCGCCGCCACAGGCCACCCCGCCCCGTCAACCTCCACAGGGAGTTCGTTTGGTTGAGCTTTCGGCGCCCCCCCTAGCAGCCTCACCGACCTCGCCGGCAGCTTCTCCACCCACACCGGCGGCTCACCCGTCCCCGGCCTTTTCACCCACCCCGTATACTCCATCGGAGCCGTATTGACGACATAGACGCCCTCCGGCTTGCCCGCAAAGTGCATCCGCGCCCGCTGCCCCAACAGCCACTCCGAGTGCCCCATCGGACGGTAGGCCGTCAGGCTCTTCTCGGCATATTGGGCGATCGTGTCCAGCGAATCGGGCTGCGAAACCGACACGTTCGCCCCCCAGGTATGCTCGTCGAAAAGGCACAAGTCACGCAGCATCTCGTCAACCCGGCCGTCGATCCGGGCGTTCGATGGTCCCCAAACAGGTGAAAGCACGGCCTCGATCGTTCGTTTGGCCAACCTCGAAGCGGCCACCTCGCGCGGACCCGATGCGTCGCCGTTGGCCCACCAGTCAGTCCATTCGCCCTCGTAGGTCGGCGCCACCCCGGCCACCGCCTGCTCCATATCCATCACCGCCTCTGTGGCGGTTACCAGCCGCAGCGACGGCTGCAAACCCAGCCGGTTCCAGGCCGCGATGAACGGTTCGAGCGGCGGAAACGGCGGATCGTTGTCGTAACGCCATTGATTCGTATAGGAGATCAGCAGCCGCGGGTAGTTATAGCCGTCGCCTTCGAGCTTGGCCAGCCGAGTGAGCAGGTGCGCATGGCTGGCCCGCGAGCTCGCTTCGTCGGTCCTCAGATGATCGCCCGCGTAGGGCGGACGCAGCGTCGTGCTGGCGCCCTTGGCCTGTCCGCGCTGCCAGCCTTTCGGTTCAAAGAAGGAATACGCCGTGCCGTAATGGTCGCCCAACCAGACGAACATCTTGCGGCCATCGGGCATCTTCCAATGGAACGCCGACGGACGCCGGAAAGGCGGACCGCCCATGTCGGCATTGATCCCCATCATCAGGTGGCGGATGCCGCGGTCCAGGCATAGCATCGCCCCGGCGCGCGGGAATCCGTTGACGTCGTTCTGCATCGCCACCCGCGGATTCAACTGTTTCAACAAGTTGGCCGGGAGCCAGTCGAGCATCAGCGGCCACTGCCGGGCGTTCAGAAACGGAGCCTGGTTGAAGGCCAGCGCCATGACGTCCATCTGGCCCTTCCTGACCAGGTCGACAAACTGCGCCCGCCGCGCCGCCGGCGCCTGGCGCCAGAAGTCGGTGATGGTCATGGTGACCTCGCACGTCCAGCGGAACCGCGGATTCACCAGGCAGGCTTCGATAGCGGCATCCAGAAACCGGACCTGCAACTCGCGCGTGACGCTGGGCATGTCCGTGTAGCCGACGTCGGTATGCGAGTGGTGGATGATGTCGATGTGGCGGATCTTGCCGGCCGGGGCCGCGGCAACGGGCGCGGCGGCCAGAGCCATCGATTTGAACATCTCTCTGCGGGTGGGCATGGCACCTGGCACTTTATCAAAGAACCGGACGCCGAGGTGTGAATTGGAGCTGCCCGCTATGGCTTTGCGGCGGCGAGCGCGGCCGCTTGGGCCTTCAACCCGGCGGTGACGCTCTCAGGCGTTCCCTTTTCCAGCGCCGCGCACGCCGAGGCGATCAGTTCGCGCCCGGCGGCCTGGTTCACCGCTTCGGGCGAATTGCGGCGCGGACGCGTTGCCGGCGGCAGAGCAGCGCTCCACTCCTTGAGCGAAGCGATGAGCGCGGCTTTGTCGCCGCCTTTCTGGATCCGTTCAACAAGTTCGCCCGTGGTCGCGATGACAAACTTGCGCCGGCCCAGCATCAACGCACTCTTCTCCGGCGCACCCGCCAGCGACCCGTCGGCGTAGATCGCCCCGGTCAACTTCACATACTCAGGCGCGGCCCCAACCGTCATGTTGACGATCGGAATCTTCAGTTCTGCGCCCGGCGCGATGGCCGCGGCCGGGTCGTCGCGATAGAGCGAGAAACTGCTGCCGGGGTAACCGACAAGCTCGATCAGATACGCTGCCAGCGGGCGGTCCCAGTTGTTCTTCACATAGAGGACCGACCCGGCATCGACGGCCTCCACCCGCAGCCCGGGCAGCGGAGCATCGGCGCCGGCAACCATCGTTGAAGCCAGCAGAAGGAGGAAGACAACTCGCGACAGCATGTCAGCCATTATCCACCTCTCCTGCGCCGGGCGAAAGCGCCCCACCCGCTGCCTCTCCCACGATCCGCACCCGTTTCGCATATCCTATGTAGATTGCTTCCCAGGTTCTATCCAATCGTCGACACCCAACTTCTTGATCGGCGCGGCTTCGACGCCATGCTCTACGCCGCCACGCTCATCGACGAAGGCGCCCGCATCCTTCAGATCCGCCACAAGGCCCGGCTCACCCGTTCCGCCTTTGAACTCATCACCCGCATCCGCACCCGCGCCCACGACGCCGGCGTCCTTTGCATCATCAACGACCGCGCCGACGTCGCCGCCATCCTCAACGCCGGTCTCCACCTGGGTCAAGACGACCTTCCTCCTGCCCTGGCCCGTCGAGTCGCCCCTTCCGCCCTCACCGGCTTCTCCACTCACAACGAAGCCCAGGCCGCCCGCGCCGCCCATGAGCCCATCGACTACCTCGCCATCGGACCCGTCTTCGAGACCTCCACCAAGGACAACCCCGACCCCGTCATCGGCACATCCGGTGTCACGGCCGTCCGTAAGATCACCCATCTCCCGTTGGTCGCCATCGGCGGCATCACCGCCGAATCGGCACCTCAGGTTCTCGCCGCCGGCGCCGCTTCTATTGCCGTCATCGGCGACCTCGCGCCCGAGGGACTTACCCTCGATATCCTCCGCGAACGCATCCGCATCTGGCTTGAGGCAACCAAGTGAACGTGCCCGGACTGGTCAAGGGTCTCGGCCTCATGGACGCCACCACGCTTGTCATGGGCTCGATGATCGGCTCCGGCGTCTTCATCGTCTCAGCCGATATCGCACGCCAGACCCAGTCGCCCGCCCTGCTGATGGCCACCTGGCTGGTCACCGCCATTCTCACCATTATCGCCGCCCTCAGCTATGGCGAACTCGCCGCCGCCATGCCCAAGGCGGGCGGCCAGTACGTCTACCTCCGCGAAGCCTTCGGCCCCTTGTCCGGTTTCCTCTACGGTTGGACCCTGTTCACCGTCATCCAAACCGGCACCATCGCCGCCGTCGCCGTCGCATTCGCTAAGTTCCTCGGCGAGTTGCTGCCTTCGGTCTCGGCCCAAAACTGGATCTTCAAAATCGGCCCGCTCGGCCTCACCACCCAGATGGCCGTCGCCATGGCCCTGCTCGTCCTGCTTACCTGGGTCAACACCCGCGGACTGAAGACCGGCGCTCGTGTGCAGAACATCTTCACCTTCGCCAAGATCGGATCGCTGGCCGCGTTGATTATCCTCGGCATCGCCCTGGGCCGCCGCGAAGAGGCCATCTCGGCCAACTTCGACAACTTCTGGGTAGGGGCGGACTGGTCCTGGGCGGCGATCCGTATGGTCGGTTTGGCCATGGTCGGATCGCTGTTTTCCTCCGACGCCTGGTACAACGTCACCTTCACCGCTGGCGAGGTCCGCAACCCCAAACGCAACCTGCCGCTGTCGCTCGCCCTCGGCGTTGGCGTGGTCAGCGTCATCTATCTGCTCTGCAATCTGGTTTACCTTCTGGCGCTGCCGCTCAGCGCCATCCAGTCCGCGCCTGAGGACCGAGTGGCCACGGCCGTCATGGCCGTCATGTTCGGCTCCTCGGCCACATGGATCATGGCCCTGGCCGTCCTGGTTTCCACCTTCGGCTGTGTTAACGGCCTGGTGATGGCCGGATCGCGCGTCTATTACGCCATGGCCCAGGACGGACTCTTCTTCAAAGCCTGCGGCAAAGTCGATCCCCGGACCCACGTCCCGGTCACCTCTCTTTGGGTTCAATGCGCCTGGGGTTGCGCCCTCACCCTCAGCGGCACCTACAGCGACCTTCTGGACTATGTTATCTTCGCTGTTTTGCTTTTCTATGTGATGACCATCGCCGGATTGTTCGTGCTACGCCGCACGCGCCCGGAGATGGAGAGGCCCTACCGGGCAGTCGGATACCCGGTGCTGCCGGCGCTTTATATCGGCGCCGCGGCTGTCATTGAGATACTGCTGCTGATCCACAAGCCAAGCTATACCTGGCCTGGGCTGATCATTGTCACGCTCGGAGTTCCGGTGTATCTGGTCTGGACGGCCATGAATAAGCGAAGGAGTTTGAATGAGCCTGTTCGCGACTAAGACGATTGAGAGCCTGCTGGCCGAGTCAGAAGGCAGAACCGGCGGCGAAACCCTCAAGCGCACACTCACCGCCACCTCCCTCATCCTGCTGGGTATCGGCGCCATCATCGGCGCCGGCATCTTCACCCTTACCGGCGTCGCCGCCGCTCAACACGCCGGACCCGGCGTCGTCTACAGCTTCATCCTCGCCGCCGTAGGCTGCGCTTTCGCCGGCTTCTGCTACAGCGAATTCTCCACCATGATCCCCATCGCCGGCAGCGCTTACACTTACGCCTACGCCACCATGGGCGAACTGCTGGCCTGGATCATTGGCTGGTCTCTTGTGCTTGAATACGCCATCGGCGCGGCCACGGTCTCGGTGAGTTGGTCGGCTTACTTCGCGTCGATCATGAAGGACGCCGGCATCGAAATCCCCCACGCCCTGCTCGCCTCGCCCTGGGACAACGAGCCCGGAACCTTGAACCTCATGGCCGTGATCATCATCGGTGTCATCACCTCCATCCTCATCATCGGCATCCAGGAAAGCGCTCGCTTCAACTCCGTCGTCGTCACCATCAAGGTGAGCGTCGTACTGGTGTTCATCGCCCTGGGCTACTTCTACATCGACTCGGCCAACTACACCCCGTTCGTTCCTCCGGCCACGTCCGAGAAGTTCGGCGATTTCGGCTGGACCGGCGTCCTGCGAGCAGCCGGCATGATCTTTTTCGCCTATATCGGCTTTGACGCGGTTTCCACCGCCGCCCAGGAAGCCAAGAATCCCAAACGCGACATGCCCATCGGCATCGTCGGTTCGCTCATCGTCTGCACCATCCTCTACATCGCCTACGCCATGGTGCTGACCGGCGTGGTGAACTACAAGGACCTCAATACGGCCGCCCCGCTCGCCGTCGCCGTCGATAAAATGACCGGCTACCCCTGGATGGGCAAGCTGATGAAACTCGGCGCGCTGGCCGGCTTGACCTCGGTCATGCTGGTCATGCTGCTCGGCCAGTCGCGGGTCTTCTTCTCGATGTCGCGCGACGGGCTGCTGCCGGGCCTGTTCTCCCGGCTACATCCCAAGCTGAAGACACCATATATGTCGAACCTCCTGCTACTGGTCTTCGTGTCGCTATTCTCGGCCTTCACGCCGATCTCGAAACTCGGCGAGTTGACCAGCATCGGCACCCTGTTCGCCTTCGTCCTGGTCTGCATCGCCGTGGTCATCATGCGCAAGACCCAACCGGACCTGCCGCGCCCGTTCCGCACCCCCTGGGTCCCGCTGGTCCCCATCCTGGGCGTCGCTTTTAACCTGCTGCTCATGTTCAGCCTCGACAAACTCACGTGGGCCGCCTTCCTCAGTTGGATGGTCCTCGGACTGCTCGTCTACTTCGGTTACAGCCGCTCCCGCAGCCACCTGCAGAAGTCGCTGGCCGCAAAGAAGTAGACTTCAGGAATGCACCGCAGGCACTTCCTCAAAGGGGCCGCCGCAATGGCGGCCCTTCCCGTTTCCGCCGCCTCCGGGCGCAGTCTCATCCTGCTCTCCGAAGCCGAAGCCGCTCAACTCAAACCCGGCCCCGGCATCGCCTCCCGTGCGGCCGAGGCGATGAAAGCCGGTCCCTGGAGCGTCGCCTATCACCGGCCCAAAGGCAGCCTCACCGCGGCAGGACCGAACGATTTCTTCTCGGAAGGCCCCTACTGGTGGCCCAACCCCAACAACCCCAACGGCCCCTACATCCGCCGCGACGGCGTCGTCAACCCAGACCGTTTCATCGAGAACGACCGCGACCTCGGCCGCATGTCGGAAACGGTGATGAGCCTGGGCCTGGCGGCGTACTTCCTCAAGGATGAAGCCGCGGCCAGGCGGGCCTGGGAGGTAGCGAGAATCTGGTTTGTTGACCCGAAGACGCGCATGAACCCAAACCTCGAATTCGGCCAGGCCATCCGCGGCGTCACGCCCGGCCGCGGCATCGGCATCATCGACACACGCTCGCTCATCTGGTGCGCCCAGGGCCTGGCGTTTCTCGAAGCCCGCTTCAACGATCCCGCCATATCGAAACAGACTCGCTCCTGGTTCGCCGCCTACCTCGACTGGCTCATCAACTCTCAGAAGGGCAAGGACGAAGCCCGCCACGGCAACAACCATTCCACATGGTGGGCAGCCCAGGTGGCCGCCTACGCCCTTTACGCCGGAAACCCAAAGGCCGGGCAACGCGTCTACTCGTTCTACGAGTCAGATCTGGTTCCCAGGCAGTTGATGCCCGACGGCAGCGCACCGCACGAGGAGGCGCGGACAAGGGCTCTCAGCTACTCCATCATGAACCTCGACGGCTTCGCGCTGTTGTGCCGGATGGCGAAGCGGCAGGGTAGGGATCTTTGGAGTTTCAGAACGAAAGACGGAGCAGGCGTGTTGCGGAGCCTTGAGTACCTGGCGCCGTACATCGCGGATCCGTTGAAGTGGAGCAGGCCCCAGATCACGCCCGTCGGGCGGAGCCGGGGCTACTGCCTGGGTCTGGCCGGCATGGATACCGGCAGGCCCGAATGGGTGAGGCTGCAGCGCGGCTTCGGCATCGGCGGAGGAGCCTGGGGGAGTTTGTTGGGCATGGTACTCGAACAATGGCAAAACTGATGGAATTGGAAGTCCCGGATTTCGGGCGCGCCGCCGAGCCGCCGCCGTGGCGGCTGTCCCGTGAAGCCTACCAGGCCCGCCTCGACCGGCTGCGCGAAAGAATGGACCGCCGCGGTTGGACGCACCTCGTCGTCTACGGCGACCGCGAACACTTCGCCAACCTGCTGTGGACCTCCGGCTTCGACCCCCGCTTCGAAGAGGCGCTGCTCATCGTCGGCCTGCGCGGCGACCCGCTCATGCTCGCCGGCAATGAGTGCGTCAACTACCTGCCGGCGACGCCCGCGCCAATGCGAGTCGAACGGTTCCAGTGGTTCTCGTTGCCGTCGATGCCCAAGGACTCATCGCGCACGCTTGCCGAAATTCTGCGCGATGAAGGCATCGACGCCCACTCCCGTGTCGGCATCGCCGGCTGGAAGGACTACGACGATCCGCGGCGCATCGACGCGCCCTCCTATCTGGTGGACGCCGTGCGTTTCGCCGCCAGCTGGGAAAACGTCGAAAACGCCGCCGCCATCTTCATCGATCCGCTGGACGGGTTGCGGACCACGGCCACGGCCGAGGAGATCGTTTTCCTCGAATGGACCGGCACGCTCGCCAGCGACGGCATGCGCCGGGTGATTGAGGCCGTCGAGCCCGGCGCGCTCGATTACGACCTGCTTAAGCACGTTCAATACAATGGCGTTCCCCTCGGCTGCCACATGACGTTGAAATGCGGCGGGAACCGCGTTTCGCTGGCCAGCGCGAGAGGCGAGCGCGTGGTTCGCGGCGGGCGGTTTTCCTGCGGAATCAGCTATTGGGGAGCAAACTGTTGCCGCGCCGGTTGGGTCGCGGACGGTCCGGGCGACCTGCCCGCACCGGCCCGAGACTACATTGAAGCGTTCGCTGGTCCGTACTTCGAGGCCATGGCCGGGTGGTTCCAGAGGCTTCGGATCGGCGTTGCCGGCGGCGAGTTGCACCGGGCAATCCACGATCGCCTGGGGCAAGACAGGTTCAACGTCTTCCTCAACGCCGGCCACTTGATCGGTTTCGACGAATGGATCTCTTCCCCGGTTTGGCAGGATTCCTCGGTCCCGCTTCGGCCGGGCATGGTGATGCAGGCCGACGTGATCCCATCCCATCCGGATTATTATTCGACGCGCATGGAAGACGGCTATGCCCTGGCCGACGCGTTTCTGAGGAACGAGATCCGGCGCATATCGCCGGATTGCCTGGCAAGGTGCGAGGCCCGGCGGAATTGGATGAGGTGGTCGCTGAACCTACCGGCTAGCGACGACATCCTTCCGCTCACCAATTTGCCTGGGGTGGTATCCCCGTTCCTTCTGAATCCGTCATTGTTGATGTCGGCCCGGTAGCGGGTGTGCGATATTCAGGCTGAGAGGGCGCGTGGCTGAGGCGCCGCGCGCCGTGAAAGGAATTCACAAAATGAAACGCAGAGTTATGCTGGGCGTGCTGGCGCTGACTGTCGCGGCCATCGCCGCTGACAAGCCCGACTTTACCGGAACCTGGAAGATCGATGCCGCAAAGAGCGACTTCGGCCAGATGCCGGCGCCCGAAAAGATGGAACGCGTCATCGACCACAAGGACCCGTCCATCAAGATAAAAACCACCCAGTCCACGCCCAACGGCGATCGCACCATGGACACCGAATACACGCTCGACGGCAAGGAACAGAAGCAGGAAACCCCGCGCGGCGCCGTCATGTATACGCCCAAGTGGGAAGGCAACGTCGTCGTGATCGATTCCAAGCGCACCATGAACGTGCAGGGCCAGCAGGTCGAGATCACCGGCGTCGAACGCTGGTCGCTCTCCGAAGACGGCAAGACCATGACCGTGGACAGCAAGATGGTGGCGCCGATGGGCGAACTCACCATGAAGGCCGTGTTCGCCAAGCAGTAGTCGCAGGACCGCATTAAGTTGATTCTTCGGGCCGTTGGAGGGAATCTGGAAAGACTCGCATGAATCCGACGGCCCGTGTCATTTCGCAGGCGGCTCAGAAGTTCCAGCGCCCCACACATCACTTCCGCTTCTTCGACCTGGCGGTGATGGTCTTCGTCGTCGTGCTGCTCATCAGCAACCTGATCGGCCAGAAGATCTGCGCCGTCGGCCCGTTCCGCATCAGCGGCGCGCAACTTCTCTTCCCCATCACCTACATCTTTGGCGACATCTTCACAGAGGTCTATGGTTATGCCGGCTCGCGCCGGGCGATCTGGATGGGTTTCTTTGCCTCGGCTTTGATGGCCGCGTTCGGCATGATCGTCGTCGCCCTGCCACCAGCGCCGGAATGGCCCCATCAGGCGGCCTTTGAGACGGTTTTCAGCTTCATCCCGCGCATGGTCGCCGCCAGCCTGGTGGCCTATTGGGCGGGCGAGTTCGCCAACTCCTACGTCATGGCAAAGATGAAGGTCTGGAGCGGGGGCAAGCATCTTTGGATGCGGACCATCGGCTCCACTGCCGTCGGACAGTTGGTCGATTCCACCGTCATCATGACGCTCGCCTTCGCCGGCCGGGCAAGCGTCTCGACCATCGTCAACCTGATCATCTCCGGCTATCTGGGCAAGGTGCTCTATGAGGCGGCCATGACGCCGGTCACCTACGCCGTGGTCAACGCCCTGAAGCGGGCCGAAAAGGTGGACGTCTATGACATTGCCACCGACTTCAGCCCGTTCGCCTCCGGCACCGAGGGCGAGGAGTTCCGTCCTGTGGAGAGCCCCGTTAGGTGAAACCGGAATGATCAGGGGCTCGTCAAACCTCACGATGAGGTCTCGTTCCACGCCCGGTGCGCTCGCCGATGTACTCTTGACGGCGCTGTGGACCGGCCCTAGAATTGAGCTAGACTGGAGAGGGGTGTGGTGCGCCCACGCCCGCAGCGCAAGCCTATGAATAGCAAAGACTTTCTCTCCGTTTTCCTGGCCGCCGCCGTGGTCCTGACTTTTAACGTCCCGGCCGGCGCTCAAAAGAAGAACGAAGGACAGCGCGAGACGGTCGCAAAACCGTTGAGCGCAAAGGAGTTGCGACGGCAGCAGGAGCGCCTGCGAAAAGAGCTCGAACGTCCGTATAAGAAATGGCTCGACGAGGACGTGCTCTACATCATCACCGATGAAGAGCGCAAAGCGTTCAAAAACTTCCAGACTGCCGAGGAAATGGAACAGTTTATCGAAGGGTTCTGGATGCGCCGCGACCCTTCGCCGGACTCGATGGAAAACGAGTACAAGGAAGAACATTACCGCCGCATCGCTTACTGCAACGAGCGCTTCGCTTCGGGCATCCCCGGCTGGAAATCAGACCGCGGCCGCATCTACATCACCTTCGGCCCGCCCGACGAAATCGAATCGCGCCCCTCGGGCGGCACCTACGAGCGCCCCTATGAAGAGGGCGGCGGCACCACATCCACCTTCCCCTTCGAGAAATGGCGCTACCGCTGGATCGAGGGCATCGGCACCGACATCATCGTCGAATTTGTCGACCCCACCATGACCGGCGAATACCGCATGACCATGGACCCGTCTGAAAAGGATGCCCTGCTCCATGTCCCCGGCGCCGGTCTCACGCTCATGGAACAGATGGGCATGGCCGACAAGGCCGACCGTTTCAGCCGCACTGACGGCACCCGCCTCGGCACCGGCAACCAGCCCCTGCCCGCCCGCATGCAGCAGTTCGAACGCCTCCAGCAGTTCGCCATGCTCCAGAAGGCGCCCTCGGTGAAGTTCAAGGATCTCGAGGCCCAGATAACTTCGCGCATCATCTACAACATCCTCCCCATGCAGTCGCGCGTGGACTTCTTCCCGGCTACATCGTCCACGGTGATGAGCAACATCACCTTGCAGTTCAACCGCAAGGACCTCCAGTTCAAGCAGGAGGGCCAGGTCTCCAAGGCCATCGTCAACATCTTCGCCCGCATCTCCACCATGTCCCGCCGTCCGGCCAACATCTTCGAGGATGTGGTGACTGTCGAAGTGCCCACGGAGATGCTGCAACAGGCCAGTGAAGGCCAGTCGATCTACCAGAAATCAGTGCCGCTGGCGCCCGGCATGTACCGGCTCAACGTCGTCGCCAAGGACATCGTCGGCGGCAACATGGTGAACTACGAGCAGGCCCTCAACGTCCCCCGCATGGAAGAGGATCAGCTCTTCACCAGTTCGATCATCCTGGCCGACGTGCTCGAAAAGGTCCCCACCAAGTCCATTGGCGCCGGCCAGTTCGTCATCGGTTCGTCAAAGGTCCGGCCGCGCATGAACGAGAGCTTCAAGCGGTCCGAGAAGATGGGTATCTTCCTCAAGCTCTATAACTTCCAGGCCGAGGAAAAGACCAATAAGCCTCAGGGCCAGGTGGATTACGAGATCGTCAGGGCTTCAGACAATTCGAAGGTGCTGGAATTCACCGAGGACATCGCGGCGCTCGAAGGTTCCGCCTCGCAGATGACGATCGAAAAACTGCTACCGCTCGGCTCACTGGAGCCTGGCAAGTACATCCTGAAATTGAAGGTAACCGACAGGCTCAAGAATGAGAGCTTGACGCAACAGGCGCAGTTTTCTATAACCTAAAGAGGTTCCCCAAGGGCGAGGAGGCCCGTGGCGATTCCGATGCTGGACAGAGCCGGTATCGCATTTCTGGCGTGCATGGCCGTCGCGCCTGCCGTGGCGGTGGGGGCTGAGTATAAACTGCTCGGCGCCTTGAAGGGTGAAGTGCGTAACCCCGCCGGCACAGCGCAGATGGGCGCGGTCGTCTCGCTCTATAACCGCTATGAGCGGATCATCCAGAAGACTCTGACCGACGCCTCCGGCCGCTTCGAATTCAGATCTCTCGCCCCGGACCAGTACGCCGTCCGCGTCAACCTGAGCACCTACATTCCGGCCAACCGGACCAACATCCCGGTCAAGGCCGGCATGGAAAGTTACCTGTCGATCGAACTGGCGACCATCTTCAGTTCCATCGAACTCGTCTATACGGCCCCGTCTGCGGCCGCTTCCGTGATGACGGACGAGTGGAAATGGGTACTGCGTTCGTCCGGCGTGACGCGTCCCGTGCTGCGCGCCCTGCCCGGCCTCGACGTCCGTTTCCCAGGCGCGCCCAAGTCCAAGCGACACAACTTCGAGTTGACCCGCGGCCTGATGCGGCTGTCGGCCGGCAGCGAGGGCGCCGCCTCGGCGCTCGGTAATGAACCTGACCTCGGCACCGCCTTCGCCCTGGCCACCACTGTCTTCGGCCGCAATGAGCTTCGCGTGCTCGGCAATGTCGGCTACGCCTCTTCGATGGGCACCCCCGTCACCGCCTTCCGCACCAGTTACTCCGGCGCATCGAGCCCCGACCTGGAACTCACCGTCCGCCAGGTCACCATGCGCCACATGGCCGGCCAGCGCCTCATGGGAGGCTACGGCTCCATTGCCGACTCACCCCTGTTGCGCACTATGTCGGCCAAGGTGATGGACTCGCAGCAGATCACCGACGACATCACGCTTGAATACGGCGCTCTGCTCGAATCCGTCGTCTTCCTCGACCGCATGACGATCTTCAGCCCGTTCGCCCGTCTCACCACCAACATCGGCGACTCGGGTACTGTTGAGATGGCCTACTCCTCCGGCGCGCCCCCGCTCGACCTGCTCGCCCCCACAGCCATGGAAGGCACGCTCCAGGGCGACATGGTCGGCCTCGCCATGTTCCCGCGCGTCTCGCTGCGCGGCGGCAATGCGCGCGTTCAGCGCACCGAATCCTACGAAGCCGGCTACCGCCGGCTGATGGGCGACTGGACGCTGTCCACAGCCGCATATTACGACAGCATCCGCGACTCCGCGTTCACCGTAGCCGCACCCGCCGGCGCGCTGTCTCCAATGGACCTGCTGCCCGACATCGCCTCCAACAGTTCCATCTTCAATCTCGGCAACTACCAGTCCGACGGCGTCATGTCTTCTGTGTCGCGCGCCTTCGGCGACGACTGGTCGGCCGGCATCAGCCTCGGCTGGAGCGGAATGCTCGCTCCCAACGCTGCTGAAGCCACCGGCGGCGACCCTGCCGCCATGCGCTCCCACTTTTCCGTCGCCCGCCGTCTTTGGGGCTCGGCGCGAGTCAACGGGCTGTTCCGCGATACCGGCACCCGGGTCGCCGCCACCTACGTCTGGACACCGGACGGCGTGGTCCCCTCCACCCACGCCTGGATGACCCAGCGCATGGGACCGCAGTCGGGTCTGAACTTCCAGGTCCGCCAGCCCCTGCCGTCATCCGGCTTCCTGCCAGGAAGGTTCGAAATGACGGCCGAAGTCCGCAACCTCCTCGCCGCCGGCTACATGCCCATCCCCGCCCGTGACGGCCGCTCCATCTACCTCGTTCAGTTCCCCCGCTCGCTCCGTGGCGGCTTCAGCTTCATCTTCTAGTTCATCCTTCCCCCGCCCCACAAACTGGCCCGACGCGTGCCCGCGCGCCCACGCGTCCCACGGGCACACCCCGGCCAATCCCTCACCTCGTCCGACGGAGCGTCAGCGCGCCACCTGCGCAAACGCCAGCACCGACGGCTTCACCACCTGCTCCCAGTCCTCGGTCGACATCCTCACCACATCGCGGTGCGTACCCGCGTTGAAGCAGATGTTTTCCTCGGCCATGATCAGCCCGTCGGCCCACACCGGCAGATCGAACAGCGTGCCGTTGCCGAGCGGTGGCATCGCACCGAGTTCGCACTCAGGGAACAGTTCCTGAAGTTCATGCTCCGTGGCGAGACGAAGACTCCGGCTGCCGAAGGCGAGACGCAGCTCTTCGAGATCCACGTGACGGTCGGCCGGAAGCACGGCCATGGCGAATCCGTCTGAGAAGTGGACCACTACGGTCTTGGCGAAACAGCGCGGCGGAACATGCTCCGCCGAGGCCGTTTCGCGGGCCGTGTAGGTAAGCGGATGAAGATCATGCGTATAGGCGATCTCCCTCATTTCAAGCAAGGCGATAAGGCGGTCCAGTGTCGTCATGGTTTGCTCCGTTTCGCCGCCTGTTTCCGGCGGGGCTGCGTGCTTCGGGTCTTGCCTGCCGTCTGCCCCGCATAGGGCGCATGCGGACGGCCGGCATTCCAGGGACGGATGACCATCGGGTTCTGTTTGCGGTCCATATCAGTCACTCCTCGACATCGGGCATGCGGGCAATCAACTTCTCCGCCATCTCGAGCTGGGCGTGCAGAGTCTCGCGGAACGCCCGCGTGGCCGTGTGGTTGAGTTCGTGCAATAGCTTATCCTGCTCGCTCCTGAGCAACCTGGCGATGTATGCCCATTCCCGCGGGCTGAGAACGAGCTGAACTGTGGAAGTTTCTGCCATGGCAGCCTCCTTTCTCCACGTTCTTACGCCCTCAGAGTACTCCCACTTCTGCGCCGTGAAAAGGGTAAACCGAATCCGAAGTGGTACACATAGAAGTGATGAGACTCCTGTCGTCCCTACTCTGCCTCGCCCTCTGCCTCCCGCTTTGGGGCCAGCTCTCCAGTTCCAAGGAGGCCGCTCTCGAACAGGCCGCAGCCGCCGGCATCTCCGCCGCGCGAATCCCCGGCCTCTCGGTCGCTGTCGCCACTTCCGGCGGCCCCATCTGGACCCGCGCCTATGGCTTCTCCGACCTCGAAAACCACGTTCTCGCCACCCCCCGCACCGTCTTCCGCCTCGCCTCTATCTCGAAAACCTTCACCGCCACCGCCGCCATGGCCCTGGTCGAAAAAGGTCTCCTCGACCTCGACGCCGAAGTCCAGTCTTACGTCCCGTTCCCCCGCAAGAAATGGCCCGTTACCACCCGCCAGATCCTCGCCCACCAGTCCGGCATCCGCCATTACAAAGGTAACGATTTCAACTCCACCCGCCACTACTCGGGCGTCCTCGAATCCCTGCTCATCTTCGCCCCGGATCCCCTCGAACACCAGCCCGGCTCCAAATATCTCTACTCCTCCTACGGCTTCAACCTCGCCGGCGCCGTCGTCGAACGCGTTGCGAAAACCGACTACGCCTCCTTCGTCCGTGAAACCATCCTCACCCCTGCAGCCGTCGAATCCATGAGACCCGACGATGTCTTTGCCGTTATCCCCTACCGCGCCCGCGGCTACCGCGCACGCAAGGACGGCACGATCGAAAACTGCGATCTCGCCGACCTCAGCAATAAACTGCCCGGCGGCGGCTGGCTCGCCACGGCCGAAGACCTCGTCCTCTATGCCCGCGCCCTGATGGCTGAAAGAATCGTCAGCCGCCAGAGCCTCGATGCCATGTGGACCCGCTCGAAGTTGTCAAGCGGTGAAACCACCGGCTACGGTCTCGGCTGGAATATCGCGGAGGTCGACGGCGTGAAAGTGGTTCAACATAGCGGCGGTCAGCAGGGCGCCAATACCCACCTCCTGCTCGCCCCCGATAAGGGCATCGCCATCGCCGTGCTCGCCAACCTCGAAAGCGCCGGCGCACCCGCCATCGCCACTCAAATGCTGAAGTCGCTACTCAAGGAAGAGGCACAATGAGACTGATCCTGCTTTGCCTGCTGCTCACCCCTACCGGCGCCGAATCCGCCGACCTCTCCACTCGCACCCTTCAGGAATTCGACGCATACATGGCCAATGCCGCCCGCGAGATGTCTGCCCGCGTCTCCGGCTCCCAACCCTTCCTCTGGAGCGCCGCCAACCCCGATCGCCTCGCCCAACTCAAATCCCGCGGCGTCCTGGTCTCGCCCACCAACCACGAACCCTCCACCGACATCTACAACGGACTCGTCCACGACTGGACCGGCGCCATCTTCGCCCCCGGAGCCAAGGCCGCCCACGCCCTGAAGATCCTCCAGGACATCGACAACCACAAACGCATCTACGCCCCCGACACCGTCGACTCCCGCCTCGTCGCCCGCACCGGCCCCGGCAGCTTCACCTCCACCATGCGCACCGTCAAGAAAAAGGTGATCACCGCCGTGCTCGACTACGAATTCTCCACCACCTACCGAGAACTCAAGCTCGGCCGATGGCAGGGCGTCGTCCGCTCCACCCGCATCTTCGAAGTCGATAACTACGGCCAGCCCGATGAACGCCGCAAACCCGAAGGCACCGGCTTCGGCTTCCTCTGGCGCCTCAACAGTTGGTGGCATGTCGAGGAGATCGACGGCGGCGTGGTCATGGAACTGCGCTCGGTCTCGCTCACCCGCGACATCCCCGGCCTTCTCTCCTGGGCCATCAAACCCATGATCACCAGCCTGCCCAAGGAGACCCTCGAGATTACCCTCGGCAAAACCCGCTCGGCCGTCCTCGACGCCGCCCGTCAGGCTCCCGCCCGCTAGGCTCCTTACCTGTAAGCCCCTTACTTGTAAGATTCGTCCAGCAACTCAACCACATGCACCACCCGTTGCCCCTTGCCGTGCCGCTCCACCCCGGCCCGCAACTGCAACATGCACCCCGGGTTCGCCGTCGCCACAATCGTCGCCCCCGTCAGGTTCACCATCGCCATCTTGCTTTCCAGCAGCGACGCCGCAATCTCGTCATGCACGATGTTATAAATCCCCGCGCTGCCGCAACACACCTCCGTCTGCGGCAACTCCTTCAACCTCACCCCCGGGATTGCCGACAACAACTCCCGCGGCGCATTCTTCACCTTCTGCCCGTGCAGCAGATGGCAAGAGTCCTGATACGTCACCAGCGCTTCCACCGGCTTCATCTCCGGGTTCAACTCGATCGACGCCAGAAACTCCGTCACATCCCGCATCCGCGCCACAAACTGCTTCGCCTTCTCCGCATACCCCTCATCGGATTCCAGCAGCTCGTCATACTCTTTCAACGTGGACCCGCACCCAGCGGCGTTCGTCAATATCGCGTCATAGTCGCCGGGCAGCAGGGCGTCGATGTTCTTCCGCGCCAGCCCCCGTGCATGATCACGCTCCCCGGCATGCACATGCAGCGCCCCGCAACACGTCTGCTCCCTCGGAATCACCACCTCGCAGCCGTTTTTCTGCAATACCCTTACCGTCGCCTCGTTCAGCCTGGCAAAAAACACATTGGCGATACACCCCGCCAGCAGCGCCACCCGGAACCGTTTCTCACCTTCCGCCGGGTACGTCTTTCCGATCTGGTCGAAGAAGAACGGAACCTCGGCCGCCGGTGCCAGCGGCGCCACCCGCCCCATCTTGCCGAACAGCCGCAGCAATCCGCTGCCCTCGGTAATCGCCCTCAATCCGCTCGCCTGATACAGGTACAGCAGCGCCCCCAGCGTCTTCATCCACCCCCTCGACGGCAGCACCCGCCCGAAGATGAACCGCCTCAGCATCCGCTCCCGCAACGGCCTCTTGATCGACGCCTCAATCTCCGTCCTCGCCGCTTCGATCAGCCGCCCATACGGCACCCCCGACGGGCACGCCGTCTCACACCCCCTGCACGCCAGGCACAGATCGATATGTTCCAGATACGCCGGCCCCATCTCCATCTGCCCCGACGCCACCTGCGCCATCTGATAAATCCGCCCGCGCGGCGAATCCATCTCCACGCCCAGTTCGCGATACGTCGGACACGCGTTTAGGCACAGCCCGCAATGCACGCACTTGTCCAAATCGGCGAAGCTCGGCGCGTCGTGATGCCGGGCCGGATTGGCCCCGATCGCCGTCACCGGGGAGTGCTCAGATCCGCCCATTCAGCCTCCCCGGATTCAGCAGCCCCTTGGGATCAAACACCGTCTTCAACTGCTTCATCAAGTCGAAATCCCCGCCCGGCTCCGGCCACAACTCAAACCCCTCCCGCCTCGACACATCCGAC
>JACZJQ010000038.1 GCA_014860455.1 Bryobacteraceae bacterium
TCCGACGCCTGCTCGATCGAAGCGAAGAAACTGTCCCCATCCCAATGGACTACGGTTCGCATAGTGTAAACACTTACACTCTCATCCTGCCACCGTGTCCCTCTCCGCGCAAGCGTCTTCCGCCTCCCGCCGCTATACTCACCACATGGACAGACGTGATTTCCTGCTCGCTTCGGCCGCTGCCGCCGCGGCCCCGCCCCCAGGCCGTCCTCGCATCAGCGCCGGCAGTTTCAACTTCCATACCTTCGGCGCCAACCAAAAGCCCGACGCCGCCATCGACATCATCGGCGAAATGGGCTTCGAAGGCATCGAACTCATCCTGCTCACCCGCGACGACATCAAAGGCTACTGGACCGACGCGAAGATCGGCGAACTGCGCAAGAAACTCGAACGCTGGAAACTCGACGTCGCCCAGTTCATCATGTTCCAGCCCGTCGTTGAGGGGCTGACGAGCCTCAATCGCACGGTCCGTAACCAGAACCTGGACTTCTTCGAGGCCGGCTGCCAAATCGGCCGCAAGCTCGGCGCGCCCCTGGTCAACATCGTCGCCCCCTGGCCGCGCGAGGTCTCGTCCAAGGAAAACTCCTACCTGCCCCGCTACTACGACATAGAAAAGCCCAAACCCGGCCAGAAGTTCTCCATGGACGTCTCGCTCCCCTTTGACTGGGATGCGCTCTGGGACAACTATGTCGGTGCGACGAAGGAATGCCTCCAGCGCGCCAAGGCCCACGGCATGAAGATGACCACCGAGCACCACACCCACACCATGATCCCCGGCATCGACGCCTTCCTCCGCCTGTGGGACGCGATCAAAGACCCGGCGCTCGGCTACAACTTCGACACCGGCTGGACCCTCGCCCACCGCGACTACCCGCCCGTGGCCATCTACAAAGCCCGCCGCCACCTGATGAACATGCACGTCCGCGACATCGACGGCCTGATGCGCCGCTTCCCCCACATCGGCGAAGGCGTCATGGACTTCCGCGCCATTTGCGCCGCGCTCAAAAACATCGGCTACCGCGGCTTCATGACCCTCGAACAGGACAAGCACCCCGGCGATATGAAAGCCACCGCCAAACGCTACCTCGCCATGCTGAAAGAGTATCTGGCCTGAAGCCGCCGGAGTTCAACATTTCGCCCCAATCGGCTATAATCCGCCCCAGGACACCATCATGCTTCGCATCGCCATTTGCCTTTGCCTGCTGGCCCTTCCCGCCGCCGCCCAGCAATACGACCTGCTGTTCAAGGGCGGCCACCTCATCGACCCGAAAAACAACATCGACGCCATCATGGATGTCGCCGTCGCCAAGGGCAAAGTCGCTGCCGTCGCCAAGGACATCCCGGCCACTCAGGGCCGCCGCGTCGTCCGCCTCAACGGCCTCTACATCGTCCCAGGTCTCATCGACACCCACGTCCACGTCTACACCGGCACCGGCCTCAAAGGCGTCCTCACCGGCGACAGCAGCGTCTACCCCGACGGATTCTCCTTCCGCACCGGCGTCACCACCATGGCCGACGCCGGCACCGCCGGCTGGCGCAACTTCTCCGACTTCCGCCAGCGCGTCATCGACCGTGCCCGCACCCGCATCCTCGCCTTCATCAACATCGTCGGCGGCGGCATGGGCATCACCAGCGAGCAGGACCCCACCGACATGAACCCCGAAGCCGCGGCCGAAATGGCCCGCAAGCATAAAGACATCGTTGTCGGCTTTAAAGTCGCCCACTTCGCGGGCGAAGGCTGGCCCGACCTCGACGGCGCCCTCAAGGCCGGCGAGATGTGCAAACTCCCCGTCATGGTCGACTTCGGCTACATCCGCGGCGAACGAAACCTCAACAACCTCATGGAGAAAAAACTCCGCGCCGGCGACATCTACACCCACTGTTACTCCGGCCACCGCGACGAACTCCTCGACGGCAAGGTCAACCCCGCCATGATCGCCGGCCGCAAGCGCGGCATCCTGTTCGACGTCGGCCACGGCGGCGGCAGCTTCTATTGGAACGTCGCCATCCCAGCCATTCAGCAGGGCTTCCTGCCCGATGTGATCTCCACTGACCTCCATACCGGCTCGATGAACTCCGGCATGAAAGACCTGTCCAACGTCATGTCCAAACACCTCAACATGGGCCTGACGCTCAACCAGGTGGTCACCATGTCCACCTGGAACGCCGCCCGCGAACTCGGCCGCACCGACATCGGCCACCTCACCCCCGGAGTCGAGGCCGACATCACAGTCCTGCGCGTCCGCACCGGCGAGTTCGGATTCATCGATTCCGCCGGCGCCCGCATGTCGGGCACCCAACTGCTCGTCCCCGAAGTCACCGTCCGCGCCGGCGCCATCGTCTGGGACCTGAACGGAACCGCCGCCCGCGACTGGAAGACTTTCCCTTATAAAAAGCGCGAAACCCCGCCGGCGGCTGCAAAATAGGATCGGAAAGGAACATCGCCATGTTTGGTCGCAGATCGTTTCTCGAAGCCTTGGCTTCGACGCCGGTGCTCTCGGCACTGCTGCCCGCCACCGCCCTGGCCGCCACAAAGCGCGACATCATCCGCGAACTCGGCGTGCGCACCTTCATCAACGCCGCCGGCACCTATACCGCCCTCACCGCCTCCATTATGCCCCCCGAGGTGATGCAGGCCATGCAGACCGCCTGGCCCCAATACGTCAGCCTCGTCGAACTCCAGACCAAGGTCGGCGAACGCCTCGCCCAACTGCTCAAATGTGAATCCGCCATGGTCACCTCCGGCGCCGCCGGCGCACTCACCGTCGGCACCGCAGGCTGCGTCACCGGCAAGGACCCCAAGGCCATCCTGCAACTGCCCGACACCACCGGGTTGAAGTCCCAGGTCATCATGCAGAAGTCCCACCGCTTCGGCTACGACCATGCCGTCACCGCCACCGGCGTCAAGATCGTCGAAATCGAAACCGAAGCTGAACTGGAAGCCGCCGCCGGCCCCAGCACCGCCATGATGCTCTTCTTTAACGATGCCGAGCCCCGCGGCCGCATCGACAACGCCGGATGGGTTCGTCTCGGCAAAAAACTCGGCATCCCCACCTTCGTCGATGCCGCCGCCGACACCCCGCCGGTCGAAAACCTCTGGAAGTACACCGGCATGGGCTACGATCTGGTCGCCTTCTCCGGCGGCAAGGGCATCCGTGGACCTCAGAGCGCGGGCCTGCTGCTGGGCCGCAAAGACCTGATCGAAGCCGCCCGGCTGAACACCTCGCCCAACGGGACCACCATCTCGCGCGGCATGAAGGTGAACAAGGAAGAGATGGTCGGCATGCTGGCCGCCGTCGATCGTTTCGTGAAGTTGGATCACGCCGCCGAACGACGCGAATGGGACCGCCGCGCCGACGTCATCCGCAAAGCGGCAGTGAAGCTGAAGTCTGTGGAATCCGACGTCGTTGTCCCGCCCATCGCCAACAACGTCCCCCACCTGCGCATCAAGTGGGACCCGGCAGTGATCAAACTCACCCCCCAGGAAGCGATGAAAAAGCTCCGCGAGGGGTCGCCCTCTATTGAAGCCTGCCCGATGACCAACAGGGAATGGCTGGTCTTCGGCGTTTGGATGATGCAGAAAGGCGACGCCGAGGTGGTCGCCAAACGAACTGTGGAATTGCTGAAGTCGGCCATGGTTTAGCCCGTTAAGCCTTGCCGCCCGGCCCGTGGATAGGGCAGAATGGGGCCGGAGGCGACGCCATGCCACTGAAACAGATCCTCGTTCCCGTCGATTTCTCCGACCGCGCCATGGGCGCTGTCCGCCACGCCGAAGCCCTGCAACGGCGTTTCGGCAGCCAGATCCTCCTGCTGCACGTCCTGCCGCCGCCGCACTATGAATTCGGCGCCATGGAAGTGGGCGGCACTGTGCTTGAAGACCTCTTTCGCACCCGCTCCGAACAGGCCCGGCAGGATCTGGACAACTTCCTCTGCGACGAGATTCCGGCAGCCAACTGCGAACGGGTTCTGATCGAAGGCGACCCCTCGTCGGTCATCGTCGAAACCGCCCACGAACGCGGCTGCGACCTCATCGTCATGCCCACCCACGGCTACGGACCCTTCCGCCGCTTCATCCTCGGCTCGGTCACCGCCAAGGTCCTGCACGATGCCGATTGCCCGGTCTGGACCGGCGTCCACCTCGAAGCCCCATCGGTCGAGGCCGTTCACGTCGATCATGTAGCCGTCGGACTCGACCTGGGCGCATCCAGCGAACGCACCCTCATGTGGGCATCCCGCTTCGCCTCCCGCATCGGAGCCAAACTCAGCCTCATCCACGCCATGCCCAATCTGGAAGGCAAGGCCGGCGAGTACTTCGACCCCGACTGGCGCAAGCACGTCGAGACGTCGGTCCATGAAGCGGTCGGCAACCTCACCGCCAGCCTCTCCATCGACGCGCCACTCCATGTCGATTCCGGCGACGCCTCAACGGTGGTCTGCGACATCGCCGCCGATATCAAGGCCGACCTCCTCGTCATCGGACGTGGCTCGGCCGCCGGCGTCTTCGGACGCTTGCGCGCCAACGCCTACTCGATCATCCGCCAGAGCGCCTGTCCCGTGGTCAGCGTCTGAGCCCGGCGCGCGAACCCAGCAGACTTGCCGCCGGGCGCTCATCCGATCGCCGGGTGATATTTCAGTACAATCAGTTCCATGAAGATCGCCCCGCTCCTTTTCCTGCTGGCCGTGTCCCTCACACCGGCCCCAGCCAAGACAAAAGCGAAGAACGTCATCCTCTTCATCGGCGACGCCGGCGGTCTTTCTACCATCAACGCCGTCAGCGCCTACGGCCATAACGCGCCCCAGAAACTCTACATCCAATCCATGCCCCACATCGGCCTCTCCGACACCTCCACCTCCGCCGAGTGGGTGAGCGACTCCGCCGCCGGCATGACCGCCATCGTCACCGGCCGCAAAACCCGCAACGGCGTCATCTCACAGGGCCCCGACGCCGTCCGCGGCAAGCAGGACGGCACGGTCCTCAAGACCATCCTCGAATACGCCGAGGAGCGCGGCCTCTCCTCCGCCGTCATCTCCAACATGTCGATGGTGGACGCCACCCCTGCCGCCTGCTACGCCCACGCCAACAACCGCTCCATGGCCGGCGAGATCGCCCTCCAGATCGCCTCGCCCCGCTTCGGCGACGGCGTCGACATGGTCATCGGCGGCGGCCGCAAAGCCATCTATGCGGCCACCGAAAAGCTCGGCGCCAACCTCGACGCCCGGCTCCAAGAGAAAGGCTACGCCCTCGCCGCTTCAGTACAGCAGATCCCCAAAGGCGCAAAGCGCGTCGTCGCCCTGTTCGATGGCCCCGACTTCGACCCTCTGCCCGTCGTCGACCAAGCCATCAACGTCCTGTCAACCAACAAAAAGGGTTACTTCCTCATGGTCGAGTGGGACATGCACACCGACAATCTGAAGCGCGGCCTCGACCGCGGCCTGGTCATGGATAAGATGATCCGCCAGGTCGCTTCCAAGGTGAAAAACGACACCCTGATCATCTTCGCCGCCGACCACTCCTTCGACATCCTCCTCCGCGGCGGCCGAATCGGCGAACCCCTTCTCCCCGTCGAAGGCCGCGTCGAGAAACGGCCCCGCCTCGCCGCCATCGATGGCAGCCATTCCGGCGAGGAAGTCGTCGTCGCCGCCCAAGGCCCCGGCGCCGAACTCGTCCGCGGCTTCATGCCCAACACCCAGCTCTTCCACATCATGATGGCCGCCTACGGCTGGAAGGAATCCCCCCAGGCGTCTCAGTAATCCACGCCGGCAGCGGATAGCGTTAGACTCATTGAACAGGAGTCACCCGTGAAACTACTCTGCGCCATCCTCATCGCACTCGCCCTCCCCCTCGCCGCCGCCGACCTCACCGGCGCCTGGGACGTCACCGTCGACATCGGCGGCAACACCGGCAACCCCGTCATCACCCTCAAGCAGGACGGCAACAGCCTCACCGGAACCTACAAGGGATTGCTCGGCGAGGCCCCGATCAAAGGGACCGTCGATGGCTCGAAGGTCCGCTGGGAGTTTGCCGCCGAGTATGACGGCAACAAGTTCAACGTCGTCTACACCGGCACCGTCGACGGCGACACCATCAAGGGCGCGATCGACTTCGGCGGCCAAGCCGAGGGCACGTTCACGGCGAAGAAAAAGTAATTCCTCCGTCAGGCCTTTTCAAGAAACAGGCCGACCTCCGCGATCGCCGGGCACACCGGCGACTCGGTTACCCGCAGCCGTATCTTCGGAGCCGTCACCGGCGAATCCAGCTTGAAGATCCTCGCCGCGCCCACGCCCGTCGCCGCGCCGATCTGCTTCCAGTTGCCATCCTGCCACGCATCGACGGCGATAGAATCGACGCGTTGTCCCAGCGCAATCGCTTCGCGCACCCGCACCACATCGAACGCCGCAGGCCGGGCCAACTCCAGCACAGCTTCGGCCTGCTTCACCCCATCCTGCGTGGCCCAATACGTCTCCCGCTTGCCGTCCACCAGCCCCGCCGCCGCGCAGCCTGGGCGCTCGTCCGATGCCGTCACTTTGGCCCCCGCGGCCATGTCGGCAGCGAACGTTTTCGCCAGTATCGAGCCGAAGCCTCTGAGCGATGCCAGATCGTTCTCATGCAACAACCCGCGCCGGTCCGGCGGAACATTCAACAGGAAACTCGCCCCCCGCCCGACTGACCTGTAATAGAGATCCATCAACTGCCGCGCCGTCTTCACCCGCTCGTTTTCTTTCTCGTGCCAGAACCAGCCGGGCCGGATCGAAACGTCGCACTCGGCCGGCAGCCACCGCGAACCGTTCCGCGTCCCCACGTTCAGCAGTTTCGCCTTGGCATCACCCGGCGACGCGTCGCCGCCCGCCTCGCCCACCGGATCGCTCGTCGCCCAGCACGTCTCGCCCGCGATGCCGCGCTCGTTGCCCACCCAGCGCACGTCGGGCCCGACATCGGAGAAGATGCATGCGCCGGGCTGGTGTTTCCGCACCAGCGCCCACGTCTCCGGCCAGCCATAGTAGGTCTTCTTGTCGATCGTCCGCTTCTCCCTCGCCCCGCCGTAGAACCCGTCGCCGCCATTGGCGCCGTCATGCCAGACCTCGAACAGCGGCCCGAAGCGAGTCATCAACTCTGTCAATTGGCGGCGGTAGAGATCGACGTAGGCCGGCTTGGCGTACAGCGCAGTGTTCCGGTCCCAGGGCGACAGGTAGACGCCGAATTTGAGCCCCGCCTTCGCCGCCGCGCGCGACAACTCGCCCACCACGTCGCCCTTGCCGCCGCGCCACGGCGAAGCGGCCACCGAATGCCGCGTCGTCCTGGTCGGCCACAAACAGAATCCGTCATGGTGCTTGGCCGTGATGATCAGCCCTTTCATCCCGCCGGCTTTCAAACCGTCCACGATCGCCGCGGCGTCGAATGCCGTGGGATTGAAAATCGATGGACTCTCGTCGCCAAAACCCCATTCTTTGTCGGTGAACGTGTTCGTCGTGAAATGCAGGAACGCGTACACCTCCATCTCGTGCCAGGCCAACTGCCGCTTCGACGGCAGCGCCCCGTAAGGCGCCGGCCCCGCCGCCGCCATCAAACGTGGGGTTCCCGCCGCACCCGCGGCGGCCATCATCAGAGCTCTGCGTGTCAGCTTCATCGTTCCTCCAGTATCCCCATTACGCAAACGCGGCGAACGCGGCCCGTTCCAGTTCTTCGCGAAACTCCGGCGCGGCGATCGAAATCAGCAGTTCGGCCCTCTGCCGCAGGTTCCGCCCGTGCAGGTTCACCGCGCCGTGCTCGGTCGCCACCCAGCGCACGTCGCCGCGCGAGGTCACCACGCCCGAGCCGTCCTTCAGCCTCGGCACGATCCTCGACACCCGCCCGCCCTTGGCCGTCGCCGGCAGAGCGATCACCGGCACACCACCCGGAGAGTGGGCCGCGCCGCGGATGAAATCCACTTGCCCGCCGATGCCGGAGTAGATCTTCGGTCCGATAGAATCCGAACACACTTGGCCGGTGAGATCGATCTCCAGCGCCGAGTTCACCGCCGCCATCCGCGCGTTGCGCGCGATCACCTCCGGCGAATTCACGTAGCGGTTCGTATGGAATTCCACCGAGGGGTTGTCGTCCACAAAGTCATACACCCGCCGGCTGCCCAGCACAAACGTCGTGATCGTCTTGCCCGGATGCAGCGTCTTGCGCGAATTGTTCACCGCCCCGCTTTCGATCAGTTCCACCATGCCGTCGGAGAACATCTCGGTGTGCACACCCAGGTCCTTGTGCCCCCGCAAGGCCTCCAGCACAGCCTCCGGGATTCCGCCCACACCGATCTGCAGCGTGGCCCCGTCCGGAATCAGCGCCGCCACGTGCCGGCCAATCGCCCGGTGGATGCCGGTGATCTCTCCCTGGTCAAACACCGGCAGAGGCGCCGATCGCTCGACAATGGCATCGGCCTCGGAAACGTGGATGATCGAATTGCCCAGGGTCCGCGGCATGTGGTCGTTCACCTGTACCACCAGCCGTTTCGCCGACCGCGCCGCCGTCAGCGAGATGTCGATGCCCGGCCCCAGGCTCAGGTTGCCGTGGCCGTCGGGCGGCGAAACCTGGATGAAGGCGACATCCAGCGGCAGAGTTCCGTTTTCGAAGAGGTCTTCGATCTCGTGCAGAAAGACGGGGATGTGGTCGGCCCGGCCCGCGTTCACCGCCTCGCGGCTGTTGGCGGCCGTGAAAAGCGAGTTATGGCGGAAACTGCCCTCCATGCCCGGCGCACAATAAGGGGCGTCGCCCAGTGTGATGCAATGCACGATCTCGACGCCGGACAGTTCTCCGGCCCGGTCGCATAGCGCGTTCAGCAGCGCCCCCGGATGCGCCGCACCCATATGCGAGTAGACCCTGTCGCCCGGCTTGACCAGCCGCGCCGCCTCGGCGTCGGAAACCAGCCGCGAGCGGTAGATTTCAGTCCAATCTGTCATCGACTACCAAGGTAATTCAATGGACCACCCGCGCCGCAACCGCCGCCGCATCAAGCGGCCGCTCAAACGGTTTCCCTCACACCCATCGAAGCTTAACCGATAAGTCCGAAGTGAAGAAACCCACAGAAATGGACGCGGCTGAACTCACGCGAGCCGTCAATCTCCACAGCCTGTGGCTTGAGGGCATGGCTGGCGGGCAGCCGGCTCTGCTGCGGGAGTTGAACCTCGCCAATGTGCGTCTGTCGAAGGCCCGGCTCGACAGGGCCCAGTTGGAGTGGGTTGAATTGCCCGCGGCCGATCTTTCGTCGGCATCGCTCGTGGAGGCCAGAATCTGGCAGTGTGACCTCTCGCTGTCCAACCTCTCCGGCGCGGACATGACGCGCGCCTCATTCGAGCACTGCAGTCTGGACTCGGCCTGCCTGTCGGGCGCGGGAGGCTGCGAGTCCCGGCTCGACGGTTGCTCGTTCGAGGAGGCCAAGGCGGTCGGTTCGCGCTGGCTGGAAGCCGTGATGGGCAAAGTCCGGTTCCTCGGCGCCGAGTTGCGCCAAGCCGGCTTCAACCATGCCCGGCTGATCGAGTGCCAGTTTCAGAAATGTGGTCTGGAATCAGCGACGTTTCACAAAGCGCACCTGCAGTTCTGCCGGTTCCGGTCGGTCAGGGCTCGCGAAGCCCGGTGGACTCAGGCGCGGCTGCGGAACTGCGAGTTCTCCGAATCAGACCTCGCCCGAAACCGCTTCACCGGTGCGAAGCTGCTGGGCTGCTTTCTCATCAGGTGCGACTTGCGCCACTCCGACTTCCGCAACTCCGACCTTCAGGGCGCGGTGTTTTCTGAAAGCACTCTCGCAGGCGCGCTGCTCGGTGACGCGCGGACGTTCGGCGCGGATTTCCGGGGCGCCGACCTGCGTGGCGCCCGCGAGTTGAGGCCCCGCCAGCTTGCGCAGATGCGGACCGACGAGACAACGATCCTCCCCGACGGCTCGCATGGCCCCTATATCCGCTTTTCCGGCGCCGAGCGCCCCGCAATGACCGCAGCCAACTGCTGACATTAAAAAACGCCCGGCCCCATGAGGGAGCCGGGCGTTTCGTTCGGGTCGGATAGCCGGCCTATCTAGGGCAACCGGCGCGCTTGATCAGCCTCGGATCCAGCGTCTTGGCCGACTTGAAGGCGGCTGGCATTTTGGTCCCCTTAGGAACCAGCCAGACTTCGACGCGGCGGTTCTGGTCGGCCGTCGAAACTGCCGAGCCGCGGCGTTCGTCGGTCGCCGGGCGGGCGGAGGTGCCGCAGATGCCAGGCTGGAAGTTCGACGTCTGCTCGGCGCCAACCCAATCCACCTTGATGCGGCTCGGATCCACGCTGCCGCAGGTGCCGCTGCCGGCCGTCAGCACGGCGTAGGCGTTCAGCACACGCTGCATGTCGAGCGTCGTCGGACGATTGCCCCTGGCAACTTCGTCCTGGTCGTAGTGGCCGACCAGGACGATCTCGTAGTCCGGATCGGCGGCCTTGGCGGCTGCTTCTTCGAGCAGGATGCGCTTGGCGCAGTTGTTCACCCGCGCACTGCCCTTGCTGAAGATCAGGTCGGAGAACCGGATCGCTGCCGGAATGTAGTCCACCTTGACCTCGGCCTGGCCCGTGGCCGTGGCGCCGCGATCGTCGGTGACGGTCCCGCGAACGGTAATGGTCTTGGCCTGGATCTTGCCGCCCTGCTCGAAGCGCACGGTCTTGGAATCGAAACTGGCGTTGGCCGAAGTGTCGTTCGATATCGTGCCTTCGGTGGCTGTCCACTTGAACGTGATCGTCGAACACGCCGAACCAGTGCCGGTGGCCGACAGCCGCGCCGTATCGCCGTAGTTCAGTTGCGAGGGAACCGCGGAGACGCCAGCGATTGTCGGCGCCCGGTATTCCTGGACGTTAATGGAAAGCGTGTTGGCCTTGGCCGTGCGGACAGCCATGCCGTCGGTGTTCGGAGCCGAAACGTCGAGTTCGATCGAATAGGCGCCGGCGCGATCGGGCGTGAACTGCAGCTCTGGGCTGTCGCCACCCATCGGCTGGCCGTTGACTCGCCACTTGTAGGTGATCTGGCGGCCCGCCGGATCGGAAACGCCCGAGGAACGGATCGTGATCGGGCGGCCCTGGCAAAGCGTACCCGTGCCGGCCGACAGCGTACCGCCGTTCAACGCAGCGAGGGCCTGCGCCGCGGGAGGAGGAGCGGGCGGCGGCGGAACGTACTTCTTGCCGAGATACCAGTTCAGTCCGACGGTGGGCATGACGCCCCACAGCTTGTCGCCACGCGGGATGTACAACCCGCCGATCGGCCCTTGCACGTCTGGCAGCCCGTAGGTCGGGTTGCGCGAATACGTGCCGCGCAAGTCGAAGCGCAGGCCGAAATGGTCGGTCAAGTGCCACTTCACGCCGCCGCCATAATTCAGTGCGGGGTGAAGCGTGTCGCTCAAACCACCCGAGTTGTAACGGGCCACGTTATCGGGCATCCGCGCCAAACCCTCGGCCGTGTCGGTCGGATTGAAGTTCATCGCCGATACGCCCACCGTCAAATAGGGACGGATCTTCGAGCCGCGCGGCGTGAAGTGGAACACCGGATTCAGATTCCACTGATAGATGCGATTGCCAAATGCGACCGTATTGGGAGCCGTCGCCAACGGCATCCGCAGGTTGTTGGCGCTATATGTGAAACCCTGTTCCAAGCTGATGTATTTCCAGAAGTTCTCGGTCACCCGGATGCCGACGGCGCCGCCGCTGACATGCTCGGTGCCAAGCCCGCTGGACACGCTCTTGAAGAAGCTCCCACCGCCAAACAGACTGATTTCGACCATGTCCGGACGCTCGTCGCCTTGCGTCCAGCCGCTCTGAGCGAAGGCGGAAGCGGTCAAGAGAAGGATCAAGCTCGCAGCGGCAATCAGTGGCCGCCGGATTCTCGTTGAAGGAGTTGAAATGCAGTGTTGATGTTTCATGGCTAGATTAGGCCTACAGTCTCATCTTAGTCCAATTTCATCTGAAAGTAGTTCCATGTAGAACAGGCCTACATCGGGCGTCAGTGCAAATATGCGTGAAGGGTCTCCCGTATTGGCCCACAGCAAGCGGATCGACGATTCGGCGATCTCGCCGCCCTCCACCCGCCGCCACGTCAGCCCGGCATCGTTCGATTCATACAGCCTGCCGAACTGGACGAGCCAAACCGAGCGAGTTCGGGCAGGGTGAAAACGCACAGTACTCACCGTGCCGTCTTCCAGTCCCTGAACCCGTTGCGTCCACGACTTGCCGCCGTCATCCGAGGCGAACAAACCTTTCGCCGTGGCGATCAGGATCGGATCGGCCGTGGAAGGGGACAGTGCAATATCATAGATCACCGACGTTGGCAGCAACAGGGCGATGGGCCGCCACGAGGCGCCCGAGTCCTCCGAGACGTAGAGTGTGCTCGACGTTCGCACGACAATGCGCGGTCCGGCCTGCACGACGCTGAGCACCCTAGGCATCCTGTCGGCCTTGGTTACCGGGATGAGCGCCCAACTGGCGCCTGAGTTATCAGTCCGCCAAAGTCCGTGGTCGGTGCCGAGCAGGATAGACGACCTTTGGCCGTGCTTAAGGACAGCAAGAGCTGAGATGCGCAAGTCGCGATTCGGGCCCGCCGCGGGCAGTGCCAGGTTCTTCCACAGCCTTCCGCCGTCGGCGGTGCGGTAGAGCCGCCGCTCGTTGGCGGCGTACAGGACCGACGGGTCGGAAGGGTGCCCGGCCAGATGATGCAAATGGTTGTCGCCCACCCGCGACGCGTTGGCCGCCAACTCCCAGCTTGAGCCTGAATCCGCGCTCTGGAAGACTCCGCCATCGTTGCCGTCCTGGATGGTGTTCAGGAACAGACGTGCGCCGGCGGCGGCAAGGTTGAGGACCTTCCGGCTGACGAAGCCGGAATTGGTTGGCTCGGCCGACACGCCGCCGTCACGACTGCGCCACAGCCCGGCCCGCTCCGTGGCCATGAAAAGCGTTTTTGGATTGGATGGGTGAAAGACCATCGACAAAATGTGGAGGCGGTTCAATTGCTTGAAGGTCACGCCGCCGTCGCTGGAACGCAGCAGCCCCAGCGTCGTAGCTGCATAGATCACGTTGGCCTGCGTCGGGTGTTGACGGATCACATGCGTTCGCCGGTGCGAGGCCGGAATCCCGACAAACTTCGACCACTTCGCCCCGGCCGTCTCGCTTCGGTAAATCCCGCTGCATGCGCTGGCCAATATCCGCTGCGGGCGTTCGGGATCCACGAAGATCGAAAACACGTCAGAATCGTCCAGCATCCCGTCGTGGATCGAGTTCCAGGTCTTGCCGCCATCGGCCGACTTCCAGGGCAGGTGAGGCGTTCCGGCATAGATGACGTTTCGGTTCGCCGGATCAAACGCCACCGCCGTGATCACTCGCATCTCGTGGTTCCACGGCTGCGAGATCCTCGACCACGTCACGCCCCCGTCCTCGCTCCGCCACACCCCTTGATGCGTTCCTGCCAGCACCACCCGCGGATCCCTCGGCCACCGGACCAGCGCCTCAGCCGAGGCCCCGGCGATCGACTCCGGTAACTGCCAGGTCTCGCCCCCGTCCTCGGTCCGCCAGACCCCGCCAAAGCCTGATTGCTCCCCGTTCACCGCCGCCAGAAAGACGCGCGAGTTCGTTTGGTCAAAACTCACCGCCCTCACGGTGCCTAGGAAATGGCGCGGAAAGTTCAGCCGCCGCCAGTTCGAGCCCTCATCCTCACTGAGATAAATCAGCGAGTTGCGGGCGCCCAACAGCATCCGTTTGGGGTTCAACTGGTCAATGGCGACCGTAGTCGCGCTGCCGCCCCAAGGCCCGGCCGCGACCCACTGCCCCCAGCCCGGCAGTGCGGCCAGGACGGCGGCTGCAGCGATCCGCAGGGTGAGTTTTGAGTTCATCTCGTGGAGGGAGAGAGGGCTTCGCGGGAGCCGTCTCCAAAACACAAGGATATCAACACGTTGCCAACCGCTTCAAACGCCTCGCCCCGCGCTCGGATATGATGGCGGACGCGGAGGGACGCATTCGATGACCAACCATGCCGGACTGATCACCCGCAGACAACTGCTCGCCGGCTCAACCGCTCTTGCCGGCCTCGCCCCCACATATGCCGCGCAGCGGACCCCCAACATCGTCGTCATCCTCGCCGACGACCAGGGCTGGGGCGACTTGAGCGTCCACGGCAACTCCAACATCTCCACCCCCAACATCGACTCCCTCGCCCGCGACGGCGTCCTGTTCGACCGCTGCTTCGCCTGCTCGGTCTGCGCCCCCACCCGCGCCGAATTCCTCACCGGCCGCTACCACCCCCGCTGCGGCGTCCGCGGCGTCACCACCGGCGCCGAACGCCTCAACCTCGACGAATCCACCATCGCCCAAACCTTCCGCCAGTCCGGCTACGCCACCGGCGCCTTCGGCAAATGGCACAACGGCTCCCAGGCCCCTTACCACCCCAACTCCCGTGGATTCGATGAATACTACGGCTTCACTTCCGGCCACTGGGCCCACTATTTCGACACCGAAATGGACCATAACGGTTCGCTCACCCGCGGCCGCGGCTACATCACAGACGACCTCACCGACCACGCCCTCCAGTTCATTCGCCAAAACCGCCGCCGCCCGTTTTTCTGCTACCTGCCATTCTGCACCCCCCATTCCCCCATGCAGGTTCCCGATCGCTTCTACGAACGCTTCGCCAACTTCAACCCCAAGCTCACCAACCGCGACCCCAGCCGCGAAGACCTCCCCATGACCCGCGCCGCCCTCGCCATGTGCGAAAACATCGACTGGAACGTCGGCCGCGTCCTCTCCGAAATCGACCGCGCCGGCCTCGCCTCGAACACCATCGTCGTCTACTTCAGCGACAACGGCCCCAACTCCTGGCGCTGGAACGGCGGCATGAAGGGCCGCAAAGGAACCCTGGACGAAGGCGGCCTCCGCGTCCCCATGCTCATGCGCTGGCCCGGCCACATTCCCGCCGGCCGCCGCATCCCCCAGATCGCCTCCGCCATCGACCTTCGCCCCACCCTTTCCGGACTCGCCGGCATCCCCGTCGCCGGCAACAAACCGCTCGACGGACTCAACCTCCAACCCCTACTCTCCGGCGAGTCATCCGCCTGGCCCGACCGCCTCATCTTCTCCATGCACTCCCGCCGCGCCTCGGTCCGCAGCCAACGCTACCGCATGGACCCAACCGGCGCACTCTTCGACATGCAGGAAGATCCCGGCCAGGACCGCAACGTGGCCGCCAGCCGCCCTGAAGAAGCGGCCCGTCTCGATCGCGCCCGCAAACAGTGGGAGGCCGAAATGCTCCCCATGGTCGGTCCCGACGACCGGCCCTTCACCGCCGGCTACTCCCGCCTCACCCTGCTCCCGGCGCGCGATGCCGTCGCCGAGGGCAACATCAAACGCAGTTCCATCCATCCGAATTCCACCTTCTTCACCAACTGGGCCTCCAAGGACGACCGCATCTCCTGGGACATCGAAATCGGCCGCGCCGGCCTGTTCGAAGCCGTCGTCTACTACACCTGCCCGCCCGCCCAAACCGGCTCCACCATCGAACTCAGCTTCAACGGCGCTGCCGTCTCCGGAAAGGTCGCACCGGCCCACAACCCGCCGCTCATCGGCGAAGCCGAAGACCGCGCCAAACGCACCGAAGGCTACTTCAAACGCTTCCGCCCGCTGATACTCGGCAACGTATCACTCGCCCAAGGCCGGGGCAAACTCACCCTCCGCGCCCTCGACATCGCAAACACGGAAGTCGCCGACCTCCGCTACGTCGCCCTAACCCGCAAGTAACCGGGAGCCTCATCCGCCCGACGCACCTCGCACGTCAGTGCGAGTTGGATTCACTTTCCCCTTGACTCCCGCCCGTCTCCATGTGACCTTCAGTCGGGAGGTGAACATGCGCTCCGCACACATCACCCTCATCACAATCGCCGTCCTCTTCCCCGCCAGCCTTGCAGCCCAATCCCACCCCCAGCCGCAGCCTTACCGTTACAACGGCAACGGCTACGCCTTCGGCTCAATTGGAGCCTGCCAGCACGGTTACGCCCTGTTCGGCGGCGGCGGCGGCGGCGCAGCCCTGCTCTGGAAGGGATTCGCCCTCGGCGTCGATGCCGGCGCCTACAGGTTCTCGGACGGCTGGTCGTTCGGTCTCGTCCACCCCACCATCGGCTGGCATTTCGTGAATCGCACCATCCGCGCCAGGAACGAGTTCTTCGTCAATTTCGGACCGGGCGCGGTATTCGGCGTCAACGGCGGTGTTGGCCCCTCGGGCACCCTCGGCGCCGGAGCCATCCACTGGGCCGGCAATCGTGTCGGCATCCGATGGGAGGTCCGCGCACACGGCTTGGCGGAAGAAGGGATACTCGTCGGCCGCATCGGCGTCAGCTTCCGCTGACACGCCGCGACGAGCCGCCATTACAGCGAGCGGTCCTGACAACCACCCACCCCACTGTCAAGCCAGGCCGCTCGTCTCAACCCGCAAGACGCTCTCACCAGATTCCGCCTGCCATAAAAAATGGGGCCGCCCTCACAGGCAGCCCCAAGGAGAACCAGTCCGTCCGGCAGTTTACTTCCTCAACTGCCCGTCGGCGTCGAACTCAAAAATCATCTTCCCGCCCGTACCCCGCCAGTTCCGGTATAGCCAGTTCTCCCCCTTCCCCGCATGGGACTCGATCTCATCCGGCGGGCCATACCTCAAGTAGTGCCTGCCCTTCGCCGTCGTTGAACCCTTCACGTCACCCTTTGACCACTTCTCGTCAGCGTACTTCGCGCGCCGCTCCCTCTCCGCCCGCTCAGCCTGGAGCTTTCCATCCAGCTCTTTCAACTCGCCGTCCAGCCGCGCCATTGCCTGCTCGATGTTCTTCCGGATCTCCGGCTCGCGCGCCTTCAACTCGGCCATGGCCTTCTCCATCGCAACCTGCGCTTCCTTCTGGATTTTCTGGTCGCCCAACTGCTGCTTCGCCTTCTCCATCGCCTCGCGGATGCTGATCTCCATCTGCTGCTTGTTCAGTTGCAGGTCCTTCAACGCCCGCTGGAGTTCACGCTTCACGTCCTCACGGATCGCCTCCCTGTCCACCTGCGCGTGAGCACGCTCCTCATCAAGCTGCGCCCGGAATTCTGCCAGGCGGGCCTTGGTCGCAGCCATCCTCGCTCGCTCCTCCGCGCTCACCACCACTTTCTGGTCCACCACTTTCAACTCCGCTGGAGGTGGTGGCGGTGGCGGCGGCGGAGCCTGCGGAACCCTCACCGCGGCCACCTTCGGAACCGGCGCGACGGCCGGAGCAGGCGGAGCAGGTGGCGGTGGCGGCGGCGCATCCGCATCGTTGACAACCACCCCGCCGACCGTTACTTTCTCAACCGGAGCCACCGGTGCCACAGGAGCCACAGGCGCCACCGCGGCAACCGCCGGAACCGCCGGCGCTTCCGGTGCTTCAGCCACAACCGGCGCGGGCGGCGGAGGCGGGGGCGGGGGCGGCGTTTGCGACGCCCACATCAACCCGCCCATCAGCAGCGCCACACCCGCTGCCGCCACACCCGGACCCCAACCCGATTCCCTCGTGGGGTATCCCATCAATCTCATGATTCGCATCTTCAAACCTCCTGCCGTCGCCGCCATCGCAAACTCCGGCCTTGCTTCTTCCAACTTCAACAACGCCCGCGAATACCGCCTCCGGTCCCCGCAGACCTTCACCGCCATGTCGTCGCAGCAGTGTTCCCGCTCTTCGCGAATCCTCCGCGAAACCCACCACACCGCCGGATGGTAGAACAGCAGCGATTCGACAAACGTCTGCACCAGGTTCACCAAATAGTCCCGCCGGATGATGTGCGCCAACTCGTGCGCCAGCACCGCCTCGATCTCCGCCGGCGTCAACCGCGCCACCGCCGCCGCCGGAATCAGAATCACCGGCTTCAACCACCCGAACACTTGCGGCGCATCGGCGAACTTCGACACCAGCAGGTCGATCGACCCTTCCATGTTCATGCGTTCCATCAACCGGCTCAGCGGGTAGTCCCAGTGAATCCCGTTCCTGCTCTTGCGCCGGGCGAGTTGCCACCCCATCGCCGTCCGGATCAACAGCACCCCCGCGCCGATCGCCCAAACCAGCACCACCCACTGCTGCCAGCCCATCGCCACTTCCACCTTCAAATCCCTGTCCAGCACCATTCCCCGGATCCCTGGCGGCAACACCGACGCCTCGCCCGCCTGCGACCAGACAACCGTCACAGGAACCGACACCGCCATCACCAGCATCGCCAGACACGCTGCCGCATATCTCCACTGCGCCGGCCCTTCCTTCAGCGCCCGCAGCGCCACCGCCAGCGCCAGCGCGATGAGCGCTCCCTGCCAGACGAAATGAACCAGAGCCCAGCCCAGCGTGATCATCGCTTGCCTCCCTCGGCCTCGTCCAGCATCCGCCGGATCTCGGCGATCTCTTTCTTGGACGCGCGCTTGCGCGAAAGAGCCCGCATCACCAACGCCGACGCCGACCCGCCGAATACCCGCTCCAGCAGATCGTCCACCATCCGCCCCTGCACCTCTTCCCGTTCCAGCACCGGACTGTAAACGTGCGCCCTCTTCTCCTCGTTCCTCTTGACCAGCCCCTTCTCCGCCATGATCTGCATCAGCTTTAGAACCGTCGTGTACCCGGCCGGCTTCACCGCGTCCAACTTCGCCCACACCTGCCGCACCGTCGCCGGCCCCGTCTGCCACAATACGCCCAGAATCTCCAACTCAGATCCAGTCGGTTTCGGTATCGGACTTGTCGCCGGTTTCATCTCACCCCGACTGTATTACGAAGCTCTTCGTAGTGTCAACGAAATTCTTCGTACTTGTGTAACAACTTGGCCGCCCCGTTGGTGATCCTCGTCTCCAGCGTCCGCCAACGCCCCACCCTGCCGCCCTCGAAGATCATCTCCGCCAGCAGCCCCTCGCCCGTGCCCGGATCCTTCTGATCGAACACCAGGTTGCCCAGCGAATAGAAAACCGGCACGCCTCCGATCTCCTCCGACTCCTGCACCACATGCGGATGATGTCCTGCCACGCACGCCGCCCCGGCCTTTACCACCGCCGCCGCAAACGCCCTCTGGTAGACATTCGCCTTTTTGTGATATTCCCGACCAGCATGCATCGCGACGATCACCGTCTCGCCCAGCGCCCGCGCCGCCGCCACATCAGCCGCCGCCTTCACCGCATCCAACCCCGCCACCCGCGGGTCGTCAGACTCCCAGTTGCCGTTCCTCTGGTCATATGTATACGCCAGAATCCTGAATTTGACGCCCTGCCGCTCGATCACCGCCTCGCGGCCTACCCCCGCCACCACGATGCCGTTCCTCTCCAGCAGTTTGATGGTGTACTCCAACCCCTCAGCCCCTGCATCGCGCACATGGTTATTCGCCAGGCTGACGGCATTGATCCCCGCCCCGGTCAGCGCCTCCACCATCTCCGGACGCGCCCGAAACACCATATCAGTCCGGTCATAAGGCCCCGTCTCGGAAAACGGCGACTCCAGATTCACCAGGCCTATGTCGGCGCTCAGAAACGCCGGAGCCACCCCCCGCAGCGGCCTCAGCCAGTCTTTCTCCTCCGCCGCCTTGCGGCCCACCCACCGCGTCAGCATAACGTCGCCGCCGCAGACCACGCGCGTGAGCGGAGCCTGAACGAACGCTGAACCGGCCAGGAAGGATCTGCGGCTGATCACGTTATGTCAGCCTACCAACGGCAGCCGCGTCGACAAACCACTCCACGGGCAGCGGCTCACCCCGCAGGATCTGCGCCGGGCACACCATTGGATCATAGGCCCCGGTCCATACTCGTTCCAGCACCTCCGCCTTGCTCTCCCCGCACGCCAGCACGGCGATGTTCCGCGCGGCCAGAATCACCCCCGGCAGCAACGTCACCCTCCATTGCATCGCTGGCGTTGAATAGGTCGCCGCTGCAATGCCCTCCCGATTCTCGATAAACGGATCTCCGGGAAACAGGCTTGCCGTGTGCCCGTCGCCGCCCACCCCCAGTTGAATTGCGTCAAACCTCGGCATCGCATCCAGTCCGCAGCCGAAAAACGCCCGGACCTCATACTCGTAGCGGCGCGCGGCCTCATGCGGCGAGATCTCTCCGGCGATTCGATGAATGTTGGATTCCGGCACCTCCGCAGGACGGATCAGATGGCGCAAGGCCATGCCGTAGTTGCTCTGCCCGTCGTCGGGTGGCACCGCGCGCTCGTCCACCCAGAAGATGTGGACCCTGTCAAAATCCAACTCCGCGGCGGCCAACGAATCAAACATCTCCGCCGGCGTCTTGCCTCCCGACACCGCCAGCGACGCCACCGGCCCGGTGGCCAGCGCTTCCCTTAGAACTCTCGCCAGATGCAGCGCACAGGCCGCACACGCCTCCGCCGGCGACCCTGAACAACGCATCGCCCGGCCCGCTTGATCCTCCATATGCTCGTCTGCGTCCCCCTGCCCCAGAATTCTCAAACCTTCCAGCCGCCATGTCAACAGTGAATTCCTCTCACGGCCGCCGCCACCGGTGCCCGCGCTCGGCCAGCATCGCGTCGGACGCCTCCGGCCCCCACGTCCCGGCCGCGTAATTGGGCAGATCGTATCTCGTCTCCCCCCACACGCCAAGCACCGGCTCCACCACCTGCCAGCTCGCCTCCACCATGTCCTGCCTCGTATACAGCGTGGCATCGCCCTCCAGGGCATCCAGCAGCAGCGTCTCGTAGGCCGCCGGCGAACGCGTCCCGAAGCTGGTGCCGTAGTTGAAATCCATGTTCACCGGCTGCAGGGCCATCCCCTGCCCCGGCGCCTTGGACGAAAACCGTAGCGAGATCCCCTCTTCCGGCTGAATCCGCAACACCAGCAGGTTCGGCCAGCGCTGCGTACCCGCGCCGAACATCGACAGCGGCGCGCAGTTGAATTGAACGGCGACATCGGTCACGCGCTTCGGCATCCGCTTGCCCGTCCGGATGTAGAACGGAACCCCCGCCCACCGCCAGTTTTCCACTTCCAGCCGCAACGCCGCGTACGTATCGGTCTGCGCCTCCGCGTCGACACCCGGTTCCTGCCTGAATCCAGGCATCGCCCCCTCGCTCGCAGTCCCCGGCCCGTACTGCCCTTTCACCGCGTTGGCGCCCACATCCTCCGGCTTCATGATCCGGATCGCCCTCAGCAGCTTCGACCGCTCGTCGCGCACCGCCCGCGGCTCATAGGCCGAAGGCGGTTCCATGGCAATCGTCGCCATCACCTGCAGCAGGTGGTTCTGGATCATGTCCCGCAGGGCGCCGGCGTCCTGATAGTAGCCGCCGCGGCCCTCCACGCCGATAGACTCGGCGGCGGTGATCTGCACGTGGTCGATATAGCGGCGGTTCCAGAGCGGCTCGAAGATGCCGTTGCCGAAGCGGAAGGCCAGAATGTTCTGGACGGTCTCCTTACCGAGGTAGTGG
>JACZJQ010000354.1 GCA_014860455.1 Bryobacteraceae bacterium
GGCATCGGCTATTCGATTTCAATGAGGCGGAGACTCGCCTCCTGGCGGCCCAGACGGTAGGTGCGGCTCAGCGCGCCGTCAAAGCGGACCAGGTACCGGCCCGTCGTGTAGGAACCGGTCGGATCGTAGTCGGCGACGTTCGGATACCAGTAAAACGGCTTCTGTGCGCCATTCGAGGATTCGTAAAACGCACTGAGCGTGAGCCATTGCGCAAACGTCAGCAGTTTGCCGATCTCCCATGACTTCCGGCTCGCCTCGGCCTGGACCTCGGCCTGGTAACGGCCATCGGCGTAGCCGCCGGACTCGCTCACCGGCCACGCCCGCGCCGCGCGAAACACCGAGCAGAGGCTGCTCGGCAGCACCGCCGTCGCGACGGCTGAGGCCACGTTGCCGGGCATCAGATCTTCACCGCCATCGGATCACTCAACGCGGTCAGCGCCGCCGTACGGCCCAGGCTCTTCGAGATCCCGGCATTAAATGAAGAGGTGACCGCCCCCTCGTTGTTGCGGACAAACTTCACCGTCTTCCCTTCAAGAAAACGCTCCGTGGATTCTCCGTCGGCCTGGATCGTCACGTAGACGACCTGCTGCTGAGGCTGCTGCTGGGGCGTTCGAAGGCCGCCCAGGCCCGGCAGGCTCGACGGATAGCCGTACTGCTGGCCATTCATGGTGAAGCCCGACTGCGACAGCACGCCACCCTGCTGGGTCATCCACACACCGCGCGGCTTGCTGTCGGCAAGCCCGGCGTTCTGGCCCGTCGCCATGGCGTACTCAAACACCATGTCGCGCACCTGCGCCGACCGGATGGCTGCTTCGAGATTGCCGCCGAAGCTCGACTTCGCCATCTCAACCACCGACCGCGCGAAGCCCTTATCGACGGTCACCTTATAAATGTCGCGGATCTTGTCGATCGCCTTCTGGTCCGACCCCTTCATGAAGAGCCGCACGAAGCCCGCGGCCGCACCCGCCGCTGCGCCGATTGCCGCGCCCAGCGGCCCACCATATTTGAAGCCGATCAGCGCGCCGCCGGCTGTAGTTTCAGCCAAGCCGGTCCAGCCGCCGCGCCGCAGGCCGTCCATGGCGAGGATTCCGCCGCCGAGCAGGGCTGCATTCGAACGGCCCAGCGCAGAGAGCTTCTGCGACATGCTGGCCGCCTGCCAGGTCGTCGCGGCGCCGGGGGCATACTGCACGCCGCCGCCGAATCCCAGTAACTCCTTCAGCCCGGCGAGGCCGCCTACACCGCGCGAGGCAAGCGCACCCGCAGACGCCTGCCCCGCCGGATTCAGCGCTGCCACACTGGCAGGCAGAAACGGCGGCGTCCCCGCCACACCAGCGCTCCCGCCGAAGACGGGCGCCGCACCGATGCCGAGCAACCCGCCCAAGCCGCCGAGCATCCCCGCGCCGCCCGAAGCTGCCGGGCGCAGCGAAACCGACGTGCCGGTAAACATCTGCACCAGCATCGCCGCTACGCGCGAGGTGACCACATCCTTGATGGCGGTGAGCAGCGCCGTTTTGAGCGAATTCCCTATAGCCGACCAGATCGATTGAGATTTCGTCAGCAGGGCATCAAAGACGCCCTCGGCCTGGCGCTTGAACGAATCGAAGATCCCCCGGTTGTGGTCCCGGATCATCTCAGCGGTCCGATTGGCCGCATTCTGGCGCGCGGCATCGATGGCGGCCGAGGTCTCATCCTGGTTCGCCCGCTTGATTTCGTCCCGCTGGGCCGTCAACTCGGCAATCCGTGCGCTGATCTCGTCGGCCCGGTAGCCGAGCCGCGCCATCGCTGCCTCTTCCTCAATGAGCATCGTCGAGGTTTCAAGCTCGAACATCCGCATCCGGATGCCGTGGACCCGCTCGATATACTCGATCTCGATTTGGGCCCGCTGGGCTTCGACCGCCGCCTTCTGCTCAAGGGTCTGGGCATCCACAGATTCAAGCGAACGCAGGCGGGCATCGCGCGCGAGCGTCGCGCGCTGCTCTTCGATCCCCATCGCGCGGTCCAGGTGATCGAGGTTCCGGCGGGCGATCTCTTCGTTGTATTCAAGCCGCTTCTGAACGACGGAGGCCTCGATGGCCAGGCGCCGCTGCGCCGACTCCTGCTCGGCTTCGACGTGCTCGGCCAACTGTGCCCGGGTGTCGCGCTGGAATTTCTCCCGGAACGCCGCCCAACGCAGCGAGAGCTCCTCGATCACGTTCCGCCACGCGCGTTTAGTGAGCCCCGCCTGGTGCTCGACGCCCTTGTCGTCCGTGAACGTCCCCCACTTCTTCGCCTGATCGCCCATTTGAGCCATTTCGCGGGCGAAGCCGGTCAGATTCCCACGCCGGGCATCGGTGACGGCCTGCGCGGATTCGCGCTCGGCCTGGATCTGATGTTTGGCGATGTCCTTGGCGAGAGCTTCGGCCTCGGCCTTCCGGCGCCGGGCCTCCTCGGCATCGACTCCGGTTTGGTTGAGATCCTTCATCCGCTGCCGGAACTGATCATTGTCGAAGGCGTCGAAGAACTCCTTCGCCCCCTGCTTGCCGCCGAACATCGCTGCGCGCACCTGTTCGAGCGTGTAGCCCATCTTCTTCAAGTCCTCGATGGACTTGCCGGCGTTGATGGCCTCATTGATGCGCTTCAGATCGTCCGCGGCCCGCTGCATGGCCACGAACTCCTCGTTGGCCTCGAGGGTGCGCTGGTTCATCTCGTAGATGGCCGTGCCGGCGACGGCCGCGCCCACCGCAATCGCCGTGAACGGATTCCGGGTCATCGCCAAGGTGAGGGCATCGACGGCCCGCTTGGCGCCTGCAATCCAGCCGACAAACTGCGCCACGGCCGCCGCGATCGCCGCCGCCGCAATCGCCTTCGCAAACAGCCCGAGGGCGTCGGAATTCCTGTTTACCCACTTGGCCAGATCCGTCAGTCCTTCGATCATCCGCCGCATCTCGGGCAGAAACTCGGCGCCGATCGCCGCCTTAGCCTCTTCGACATACCGGCTCAACGAGCCCATCTGCTTCCCGACGGTGCCCAGCGAGGCTTCGTACGCCCCGGCGATCTTCGGGCCCTCGGCCAGCACAACGTTGAGAGCGGTGTTTCGGCGTTCGATTTCGGTCATGTCCCGGCCCAGCCGCCGCCGCGCCTCGGTGAAGGCCCGCTCGAACTGAATATTGATGCCGTAGGTGCGCAGCACTTCGATCTGCTGCGTCGTAATGCCGCTCATGATGCCCTGCAGGGCGACGGAAGAATCCTGGCCTGCGACGACGGCTGCATCCTGGGCCAGCCGCGCAAGGTCGGTCGCCTTCGACAGATCCAGTTGCGCGGCGATCATCTTGTTGACGATGTCGCGCGAAGCCTGCGTGGTGATGCCCAGATCCTTGATCCGGGTGACCAGGCGCTCAATCGAGCCTTCGTTGTAGCCATTGGCGCGGGCGAGTTGCGCGTTGACGACAGCCAGGGTTTCGTTGCGCGCCGCCAGGCGGCTGGTCTCCTCGATCTGGGTCTTCACCCAGCCGACAACGCGCTCGAATGCCGAAGCCAAGACGCCTGCGGCCGCGGCGCCCTTCGCCACCGACACGGTCAGCCCGTCGATGCCGGAAGAGGCTCCGCGCGCGGCCTTCATCGCCGTCGCCTCCATCGACGTCAGACCAGCGTTGACGCTTTTGATCGAGGCGTTTGCGCGGTTGACGTCGACTTCAACGACGAGCTCTAGCCTGTTGTCAGTTGGCATAAATGGTAAGTCGAGCAGGATGGTCCTGGGCAGCGAGCCTCAACAGCGCGACTTTCGCAACCAGAATCCTCCTCGAAAGCGGATCTGCCGACACGCGATCGCCGTCTCCTTCTTCCCCTCCTTATGGGGTCCGCCACCGAAACGGCCTTCGAACGTCGAACGGGTGTGCGGGCTACACCAACCTCTCGACGGAGTTCCCCACGTCGCAGGTGACACTGATGGCCATAAGACCTCTCCCGCGTCGCAATCGCTCAATTGCGAACTGCGGTCTCTGAATGGCCTTGCCCCAAAGCATGTATCGTGGGCGGAGTGCCCCCGAGAGGTCACTACTCCGCTCCGTCGCGACGTCAACCGTCCGTTTGATCCAGAAGAACTTACCAAGACGATGGTGGGCGTGTTCCATGTAGAGGATCTGGATAGAATGTAGTCGCGAAGTCTACTGATACAGCCGTGAAGAAGAAGAGAACAGAGAGGCATCCACCTCACTCCCCCAAAAGCGATTCAGAACCGACTCCCTCCAGTGCAAACGAGGATCGCGCTACTAGCCTGTATATGCAGCATCTGGAGCAAGCGTGGGCTGATATCCAGAGTATGTCCGACGAGTTCGACAAGAGCATTTTGACCTACTCGAGCCTGGGCCTTGGCGTTTCCCTAGCATTCATAAAGGATGTCGTTCCTCTGGCGAATGCGGTATGCCTGGGGCTGCTTTATGCATCCTGGATCGCCTTTGCCACCGCAATTGTAGCCACCGTGTTTTCCTTCCCTCTGAGTATGTGGGCTCAGGAGAAACATGTCGACCACCTGAAGCTGTATTACATTGATAAGAAACAGGAGTACTTGAACGCCGGGAGCAAACCGGCTACTTGGTTGAAGTATTTTCGATGGCTCTCAGGCACCTTTTTTGTTCTAGCCATTGTTGGTACAATTTGGTTCTGCATTCTCAACGTGAACGTGGCAAGAAACATGACCAAGAGCAAAGACAATGATTCGCAGATGCGCTTGCAGGAGGGAAGAGATCCGATCAGGGTCACCCCACTGGAAAAAGGGAGGCCACCGATGGCGATGACACCCCTAGCCGGAGGACCTCCACCCTCAGCGGTGCCTCCTCAGCCAGCAACTTCGACAGCACCTGCGCCTCCAAAATCGACTTCGAATCAGAAGAAGTAGTCCGGCTGTTGCCAGACGGACGCCCGAAATCAGAGGCGGTGAAGCGATACGCCTATTGCGGGTACAGTTCGCTCGAAGTAGGCCCGGGAGGATTGCTGTCTGACCGGTGTACCCTCCTCGTCTGCAGATCGGAGGGCTCTGCCACGGTCAATCAGAACCCTTAAAGGACAGCCGGACTGTGATGAACTGACCAGTCAGCAGATCGAGAGTTAGGGCATCCACGAGATTGTAACGGTCGATCCGCCACCCAACCTTTAGTTGCTCTGCTGGTCTTTTAGTTCTTGGAGAATAAGGATCGCCTCAAACTCATCCGCCCGGATCTCATCCAGTCCGATCCGGATGCCCATCTTCAGAGCACTCTGAAGATCCATCGCACGCCGTAACAACATTCCGGCACCGGACGCCTGCGCCGCATCCAACTTATCCAGCGGGCAGTGATCACACCGCCCGCCGTCGTCCGGCGCATCGTGGCAAAGCCCCGGCTCGCACAATTCGTCCCGGCGCAGGGACCAGTGAATCAGGAATCGCAGGGAGGGCTGATCAGGCCACTCCCCGCTGGTCAGTTTGGGTCCGCGGTCTCCTGGAAGGCGGCGTCGATGGCGTCGATGGCAGCCTTCACCGCCACCGCCTGATGGATGATCGGCACTTCGCCGGCGTATCCCTCGGCCGCCTGCATCAACCGCTTGTACAGTGCGCCCGCGGGCGTCAGGTTGATGATCAACTCCTGCCGGTTGTAGGGCAAGTCGAGCACCCGGGCGAACCCGCGCCGGTACTCGAAGACGTCCTTCGCCGAAGGCATCCTCAGAGAGTGGGTTACGGTCCCACCGAGGACGCGCAGCGTCACCTTGAAGCCGTCGCCCATCTGCACCACGTCATCGACCTCGGCCTGTCCCAACTGCTCGATGACTCGGCTGGCTTCGAAGGGATCCACCTCGGGCGCATCCAGCTCCGGCACGCGGATCTTCGCCAGCAGCGCGGCGTCGGCGTCCTCGGAGTTGGGGATGGTGGTTTCGGAAATCCCGCGCCCCAACTGCTTCACGATCACCTTGCGGCGTCGCTGGCGCTCGATCCACTCCTCGTCGGTCGGGAAGCGCACGCGGACGGTTTTCACACCTGCGGGCGTCCGCAGGTTCAGCGCGACTGGGCGCGCAGCATCAAATACGCTCTGAGTCTGTTCCATGAAGAAGTCTCCTCTGATGACTTCAGGAAAATATTCCTGAAGTTGTCCTACTGGCCAATGCTGTCCACGCCGCACTTGGCGACGGCGGAGACGATTCCGTTGGTTGCGTCCCACATCGGCAGGCACTCGACGGCCACGGTGACAATGCCGTCGGTCTCACCGACCTCGGCGGTCGCAAACGACACCTTGTGCCAGGTGATCTCCAGCGAATTGGCAGCGTCGTAGGCGAGCGAGATGATCGCCGTGCCCGTGGTCTGGCTTTTGAGTTTGGTCAGTTCCGACGACCCGTTTTCAAACCGGGCGACAAACTTGAGCCCGCCCTGACGTTTGCCGAACTCCAGCCGCCCGCGGATGGCGCCGCTGGTGGCATCGCCGGCGGTCTGGAAGCCCGAGCCCGGAAAGAAGCCGGCGTCGAGCAGGATGTTGTTCTTCCACGAGGTTTCGAGCGAGACGATGTTCTTGCTCGACACGTAGTTGACGCC
>JACZJQ010000355.1 GCA_014860455.1 Bryobacteraceae bacterium
ACCCCAAGAACAGCGCCACCGTCAACCACAGCATCCCCTTCAACCCCATCCATCCATGTAGAACGGCGAAGATCACGTCGCTCAGCCACTCCCAGGCAAACCACGCCTCACCCGGTTTCGAGAACGAGAGGAAATCCTGCGTCGGAACCCGCCCGTTTTCCAGAATCCACTCACCCACCCTCATGTGCCAGCCCGAGTCGCCGTCGGTCAGCATCTGGCTCCAGCCCAGATCCTTGGCGCTGGTAAGGAATGTCCACGCCAGCACCGACAACAAAAACAGGTCAAACAGGCTCGGTGAGACACGCGCAGCCCAGGATGGAGCAGCGATCCGCGCCGGCAGCTTTGCCGCGCCCGGGAGTTGGTCTGTACTGGTCGCCATAACGGTTCGAGAGTGACCCTTGAGAGGGGACAACACCCCTCTGTAGTGACCTATCGGCCGCTGGTTGACTTTTCGATAGGAACGCCGTGGCAGACCCGGCCGCAGGCGTCTCTCGAGACTCTATCGAACGACCGGGGAATCGGGGCCGTCAACGATCTGCCTGGCCAGCGCCGCGATTGCCAGCAATCCGGCGTTGTCCTCGCTGTAATCGGTATCCTTCATGCCGTCCACCGTGATCGCCATCGCAATCCGCCCCTTAGGCGTCGTCACCAGCCCCACGTCAGACCTCAACGCGTCCAGCGCACCAGACTTGCTCGCCACCCTGAATCCTCCCAACCGCCGCCCTATGCCATCCTTATACTGCTGTCGCTCCAGCGTCGCCAGAATCTCCCTGCTCGCCGCCGCCGAAACCACCTTGCCCGCAGCCAGCATCTCGATCAACTGAACCATCTCCCGCGGCGTCGACGACCCCAACCCAAACCGTCTATTCTCTTCCATCAACCCTGCCTTGCTCCACCCTGACGCCTGCTTCAATTCTGTCCCGTCACCCCTCACTTTCCTCATCGACCGCGTCTGCCGCAATCCCAGCTTGTCCATATACAAATTCACCGCGTCCGCCGAAATGCGGTCCAGGATCAGGTTCGTCGCCGTGTTGTCGCTCACCACAATCATCAGGTTCGACACGTCCCGCACCGCCAGCCTCGCCCCGCCCGAAAACTCGTGCAGCACCCCCGACCCCGACACCTTGTCGGCCTCCCTCACCACCAGCATCTCGTCCCACTTCACCTCACCCCGCGCCGCTTTCTCATAGAGCGCACAGAGAATCGGCAGCTTGATCGTGCTCGCCGTCCTTACCCTCTCATCGGCCCGCCACCCGAACTCCGCCCCCGTATCCAGATTCTTCGCAAACAAATAAACGTCGGCCCCGATCCGCGCCGACACCCGCCGGATCTCGGCCGCAATCGGCGGTTCGGCCGCCGTCTGGGCGTAGGCGGCGATGGCAATCAGGAATGCTGCGGCAAGTCTCATGGTTTCAGCCTTTCAGTGCAGTCTAACCCGCTTGGTGTCCGCCTTGGCGTATGCTCACTCATGAAGGAGCCGCGCATGAGGGCTATCTATCTTGAACAGGGCAAACCGGCGGTGCTGGCTGACATCAGCGGTCCGGCCGCATCGGACGGCGACGTCCTGGTCCGCATCGAGTACTCTTCACTGAACTATAAGGACGCCCTGGCCATCACCGGCAAAGCCCCCATCGTCCGCAAATTCCCCATGGTCGCCGGCATCGACTTCGCCGGCGTCGTCGACGAGAGCGGCGACCCACGCTTCCAACCCGGCGACCGCGTCCTGGCCAACGGCCACGGACTCGGCGAAGACCACTGGGGCGGCCTCGCCTCCCATGCCCGCGTCCCCGCCTCCTGGCTCCAACCCGTTCCAGAACCCTTCTCCACCCGCGACGCCATGTGCGCCGGCACCGCCGGCTACACCGCCGCCCTCGCCGTCCAGGCTCTGATTCAGCATGGCGTCAAACGCGACGCTGGCCCCGTCCTGGTCACCGGCGCCTCCGGCGGCCTCGGCGGTTTCGCCGTCATGCTGCTCTCGGCTCTGGGCTTCAACGCGGTTGCATCCACTGGCAGGACCGAAGAGGAGTCCTATCTGAAAAACCTCGGAGCCTCCGCCATCCTGCCCCGTGACGAACTCGCCGGCCCCCACAAACCACTCGCCAAAGCTCGCTGGGCCGGCGTCGTCGACACGGTCGGCGGCATCATCCTCGCCAACGCCTGCGCCGCCGTCACCTCGCGCGGCGCTGTAGCCTCCTGCGGTAACGCCGCCGGCATGGATTTCCCCGTCACCGTCGCCCCCTTCATCCTGCGCGGCATCGCCCTCTATGGAATCGACTCCAACCACGCCCCCACGCCCGAACGCGAAGCCGCCTGGAAAATGCTCGCCACTTCAATCCCGCCGCTGCGGATGCACGTCATGGCCCGCGAAGTCGGTCTCGGCGATGTCATCAGCGCCGCCTCAGACCTGCTCGCCGGGCTCGTCCGCGGACGCATCGTCGTCGATGTCAGAAACTGATCCTTCCACCAACGACGACGGGCCGGCAGCCTCCACGGCTCCGGCCCATCCAGATTCGCTTGTAGTTTAGGTTAAGACAGCGACTCGACCATCTTCGCCAGTTCGCCCTTGCCCACCGCGCCGACGCGCTGGTCCACCACTTTGCCGCCCTTGAACAGCAGCAGTGTGGGAATGCCTCGGACATTGTAACGAGCGGCGATCGAGCTGTGCTCGTCGACGTTCACCTTGCCCACCTTCACCTTGCCCGTGAACTCGTCGGCGAAGGCGTCCACCGTCGGCGCGATCATCCTGCAAGGTCCGCACCATTCGGCCCAGAAATCGACCAGAACCGGCAGGTCGGACTGCAGGACGTCCTGGTCGAAGCTGTCGGTGGTGAATGCGTGAGTGTTATTGCCAGCCATGTAGTTAATGATTCTCCAATTCAAAAGATGTGACAAAGCAAACGAAAGATTCAACCTGTTGCCCGCAGCCGGGCGTAGAGTTCGCTGTACTGCCTCGCCGACGCGGTCCAACTGAAGTCCTTGGCCATGCACCGTTTCATGCGCGATGTCCATGACCGGCGGTTCTTAAACGCCGCCAGCGCCTCGCTCAACGCCGCCTCCAGCGCCGCCGTCGAATAATCGTGAAACTTGAATCCGGTCTCTTTCTGGATCGTGTCGTCCAGTCCGCCGGTCGCCCTCACCACCGGCACCGTGCCGTAACGCAGCGAGTAGATCTGGTTCAACCCGCACGGTTCGTAGAGCGACGGCATCAGGAAGATGTCCGCACCGGCTTCGATGCGGTGAGCCAGCCCGTTGTTGTAGCCCAGCCAGATGCCCACTTTTTCCGGCTGCCAGCGCTGCCAGTCGTTGAAAATGTTCTCGTAACGCGGCTCGCCCGAACCCAGGATCACCAGTTGGACATCCTGAGCGGCGAAGAAATCGGCCAGCCCGGCGATCAGGTCGAAACCCTTCTGCCCCGCAAAACGTGAGACGATGCCGATCAACGGCCGGTCCAGATTGTCGGCCGGCAGTTTGAACTCCTCGAGCAAGGCCTTCTTGCAGGCCTTCTTGCCCGCCAGGTCCTGGGCGGAATACTTCGCCGGGATGAGCTCGTCCACTTCCGGCGACCATTCCGAGTAGTCCACGCCGTTCAGTATCCCCGACAGCCTCCCGGCCACCGAACGCATGATGCCTTCGAAGCCGAATCCGCCCTCGGGCGTCTGGATCTCGCGGGCGTAGGTGGGCGACACCGTGGTCACCCAATCCGACATCATGATGCCGCCCTTCAGATACGAGATATCGCCGTAGTATTCCAGCTTGTCGGGACTGAGCCAGCCGGCGTTCAGGCCCAGGTCAGGGAACACGTCGCGGCTGAACCGCCCATGGTAGCCGAGGTTGTGGATAGTGAACACCATCCGAGTGTTGAAGAAATCGGGGTTGGACCACTGCTGGTCGTGCCGGTAAACCGGAACCAAGCCCGTCTGCCAGTCGTGGCAATGGATGATGTCGGGCTTGAACAGGGTCTGAGCCACGCCCAGGCCGGCCAGCGCCAGCACGGCGAACCGCCGGTGGTTGTCCCAATAGTCAAAGGAGCGCTGCGCGTACAGCCCCTCGCGGTCAAACAGCATCGGGTGCTCGACGAAGTAGAACCGCACGCCTTTTTCCACCCTTGTCCGGATATCGACATTCCAGGGATGCGGCCCGGCGAACAGCCGCAGATTGTCGTACGCCGGTTCAGTCGAGTCCCACGGGATCTGACTGTAGCGCGGCATCACCACCGCCACTTCCTCTCCCACCTGCTGCAGTGCCGCCGGCAGGGCGCCGGCCACGTCGGCCAGCCCGCCCGTCTTGGCAAACGGCGTTGCCTCGGAAGCGACCATCAGTATGCGTGCCATGACATATCCATGGTAGCTATAGATGATGCCGGCCACCACGGGCATCAGTCACGTGGAAAGGGGCCGGTCCGGGGTGGCTGTGATACCCTTGAAACGTAGGTAAGGAGCGAGAACATGGGTTCGTTGGGCTGGCAAGAAACGATCGTCATCTTCGTGCTCGCCCTCCTTCTGTTCGGTCCCAAGAAGCTGCCGGAACTTGGTAAAAATCTGGCCAAGGCGATCGGCGAATTCCGCAGGGCGTCGAACGAACTGAAGGACACCTGGCAGCGCGAGATGACCCAGATCGAACGGGAAACCGCCGAGATCAAGAAGGAGACCGAGGAAGCGGTCCAATCCACTTACGATTACCCTGATTCGAGCTACGACTACAATTACGATTCATCCTACGACTATGGCGCCTATGGCGAAACCAAGCCATCCGACGCCGCAGCTGACGACGCCGCCAGTGCGGCAGTCGCCGGAGCGGGCGCTGACGCCGGCGCCGAGGTTGCCGATGCCAGCCCGGACGACGGTCCTTCGGTCGCCGCCCCTGAAGGCACGGTGGCAGCCGATGGCGATATCCCCGCCGGCGAACCGGCTGAAAGCCCCGGTCCGGGACCGCAGGAGTCGGCTCAGACCCGGTGATCCCCCGTCAGAGCATGTAGTGCCAAGGATGGTTCGGCAAGAGGATTGATGGCAGACGCCAACCCAGAACAGGATCCACGCCCGGAGCAGCAACCCGGCGGCGCCGGCTTGCCCGACGACGCCTCCGGAGATTCATCGCCGGCCTCGCAGGAAACCCCTCCCGATCAGGCGGCCGTGCCCGACCAGCCGGCAGCGCCCGAAGACGACGGCCGCATGCCCCCCGAAGACTATTCCGCTGATTCCTCCGGCTACGATCCCCAGTCAGGTTATTACGACGGCTACGAGCCAACCGAGCCGGCCGAAACCGCCCTCGCCGAGTCCTCAAGCCCGTCAACGGCCCCGGTAGTCGCTCCGCCCCCTCCGCCTCCTCCCGCGCCGGTCGACACCAAGGACCCCGAACCTGAATCCGACGACGATGACGACGGCATGCTCCGCATGTCGTTCATGGAGCATCTCGAAGAGCTTAGGGTGCGCCTCATCCGCGCCTTGGGCGGCATTGCCGTCGCCTTTGCCGTTTGCATCTTCTTTGCCGACAAGATCTGGGATGCCGTCCGCCAGCCCGCCGCCAACGCACTCAAACAGCTCGGTTTCCCCGGCGAACTCGCCCAGATCACCCCCACCGAAGCCTTTAGCATCATCTGGATCAAGCTGCCGGTGCTGGCTGCGCTGTTCGTCGCCGCGCCCTGGGTCCTGTATCAGGTGTGGGCCTTCATCTCCCCCGGACTCTATAAGAAGGAGCGCCGCCTGGCCGCGCCCTTCATCATTACCACCGCCGGCCTGTTCATCCTCGGCGGTTGTTTCGCTTACTTCGTCGCCTTCCGCTTCGGACTCACATTCCTGCTCGGCATCGGCGTCAACATCGGCGTCCGGCCCATCATTTCGATGACCGAGTACACTGACCTGTTCATCAACGTGATGCTCGGCGTCGGCTTGGTCTTCGAACTCCCGGTCCTGATCTTCTTCCTCACCCTGCTCCGTATCGCCTCGCCCCGTTTCCTGCTGCAGAATTCGCGCTACGCCATCCTGCTCATCGTGGTCGGCGCGGCCATCATCACGCCCACCCCGGACGTCTACAACCTGACGATCTTCGCTGTGCCGATGATCCTGCTTTACTTCGTCGGCGTCTTTGCCAGCTACCTGCTGGTGCTGAGCCGCGAAGGCAGGCGCTTCCCCTGGGGCAAGGTCATGCTCTGGTTCCTCGTCGTGGGCGCCATCCTGGCTCTGGGCGGCTACATGGCCATGAGCGTCTACGGCTTGAAATTCATCCCCGCCTGGCCCTTCTTCGCCCGCTAAGCCGGCCCGCGAATAGAGCCCAGGAACGGGATACACGCTGCACCGTTCGCCAATTGCAGGCAGCTTCGGGCCGCCCCGTGTAACGCTCGCGCTGCGTGACGGTAGAGAAGTGTCAGCCTTCCATGACGTATCGCAGAACGCACGAGTCGTCGCCCTGCATGAGCGTCTTGGTGCGGATGAGCTTCAGCTTCGGGTTGAGACCTCTGGCAACCGCGTAGTCCGGGTAGCAGATCATCACGTAGCCGATGTCGGCAGCGCTCTCATCTCGGAACACTTTGGCCCACAGGCACTTCTTCACGCGGTATTCGAAGGCCTCCGGCGTCTGTTCAACAATCTCCGCCTCCAGCGTGTGCTGGATGATGGGAGGCATATTCTTCATGCTCGCCGCGAAGGTAACGAGGTCGCGCACCATCGGCGGCCGGCCGGCCGCCTTCTTCCCTACCACCGCATCGCCGGCCTCTCGCAGCAGGCGGAGGAATTCCTCACGCCCGAGGCGCTCGGACAGTACCCTGAGAAGGGGAATCAAATCCTTCTGGTACGCGAACCGGAATACCTGCTCCCAGGTCAGATCAGCTTTCTCTGCCCAACTGTGCCCGGCGAGCGGCTCCTGCGCTTGCTGTGCACAAGCCGCGGCCCGTGCGCATCCCAGACATCCGGCGGCTCCTGCCGGAAGCACTGTCAACAATCCGCGCCGGCTGATCGGAGCCGATCGGTTTTCCTGCGTCTCCAGTAGTGTCATACTCGGCGACTCCAAGCGCCACGACGACCCCCGGATAACTCGACCTGCGCCTGCTATCGGCGTAACGTCATCAGTGAGTCATCACTGCAATAGACACCGGCCGCGGGTCGGTGGTTCCGGCAAACGGGCGAACGGATCATCCATGACGAGCAAAACGCAGCAAAACGTGCACTGCATTGTGTCCCGTTTTACCGGCAGCGGCTATTCGTTCGTCAGGTCGATCTCTCCGAACTCGCCTCGTACAACGGCGATGGCCCGTTTCAACCCGGTCCCTTTCGGCAGCTTGAATTCAAAGGCCGCATTGGCGGTCGCACCACGCGTAAACGTCTCGGGCAGAATCCCGGGCGTGGGCCACGAGGTCGCTTTCAACAGCGCGCCATTGGCCGCTTCAACGATGAGCGCCACGGATTCGTCGCGCAGCGGATCCGAATCCGGCGTTTTACTGATCAGCATGGTCGCGCGCAGGATACCCGGCACGCGTTCAAGCACAATCCCGACATACTTGTCATCGATGGCAATGGGTGTAGTCATGGCAGGCCCCTTTCAATCCCAGTACTTGCTGCGCGTGCTCAGGCGGCCGCTGAACTTCACCGTCCAGGTGGCCTCTCTCAACACTGCCCGGTTGTTACAAACATCGATGATCTCGCCCTTAAACTCCAGGTTCACCTCGAATCTCACCCCCGGCGCTCCCCGGATGCCCGGGTTATCGGTCCCGCGGTACTCGCACCCGTCTGCCCGTGCCGGCAGGTAACGGTCGTCTGCCGCCCCAATCTCATCCCGATGCCCAAAGTGCGGCCCAGGCGGCGGATTCGTGATGCCGTCCTCTTTGAACTCGGTCTCGCTCATCTCCCCCGATGGCAGCATGTGCTTCAGCGGCTGCCCGTCGTACATGAAATACCCGCGGACGCTTTGCTTGTACTCGCAGCACTTGCACTCACACCCTGCCGTGGCGCTGCTGAAATCGGCCTCCATTTTGAACGGCGTCACCGTCCTTCTCACTCCGGCCGACGGGCGAATCACATCATTCACCAGCGGCGCCGGCGGCAGTGCGAATCGATCCACGCAACACTTCTTCGCTGGGTCCTTGCGCGACGACCGCTCTTCAGGCACCTCTCGCTTGCGCAATTCGGATACGGCCATGTCGTTCTCCTCTCTGACAGGAAACCGGTACAGCCCAGTGGTTTCAGGTAGTATACGCCTCCACGCCGCAAGTTCAAGCGGAATTGCAGGCGGCAATCCGGTCCCGCGATGCCGGGCGGACACGTCCCGTCCCCATCGCCACCCTCCCCGTCCAGCCGCCGCCAGCCCCGTTTCCTCGGCCGCTTTACTCGATCACCATCTCCGCCACTTCGCCCAAACGCCGCCCATTCAACATGATGTCGGCTGTCACAGCCACCCTCTGTCCTGACCCGGCAGCGCGCTGCAGCCGGAATGGAACCGCCACCTGCGACTTGGGCTCCATTGTGAAAGATCGCGCCGCCTGTGGCGACTTCACCCCCTCCGGCAGCTTCAGCCTCACCTCCACCCGCGCCGGCTTATACAAATGGTTGCGGACCACCAGTTCCACCGTGAAGGGCGCCTCGCCCTCCGTCACATGCCGAAACGGGTAGAAATGCGTCCACCTGTAGTCCATGCCGAAATTGGCGTCTGGCTGCTGGATCAGACCCGTCATCACCTCGCGCACCCGGTACGCCCAGTCGAGGAATTCCTCCAGATCCGCCTTCGACGGCGAGTACTCCTCCGTATGCGCCGGCAGCACGATGTCGGGCAGATAATCCAGCATCTTCCTGGCGCAGGTGATGAACCCGCCGTCCAGAAAATACTCGTTCTGCGGCACCACCGGGCCATTGCGGACCCGCTTCACATCGCCCTTATTCCACGTGTTGTCGCCCGTGAACATCACCTTCTTGCCGTCCACCACAGTCGCCAACCCCTGGTGAAACTCCGTCTGCCCTGGCATATGGAAGAACTCAAGCTCGTAGCCCTCCCACTTCACCCGTTCGCCGTCGCGGACAATCCGGCTGGCCTTGATCGGGAACGGGATCAGGCACGGCAACCGGTAGCGCGTCGGGTTCTCCAAAACGTCGGCCATCTTGTCCAAAACCCAGATGTCGATATTCCCGTCGCGCAGCAGCTCATACGTTCGGATGATGTGATCGTCGTGGTAATGGCTGAAAGTAACCGTGATGTGATTGATCTTGTACTGGCGCTTAAACTGGCGCAGTTGTTCGAGATTCACATAGCCGTAGTCGTAAATCAGCGCCTTGCCGCCATCGGAGACAATCGCGTAGGAAGTCAGGGATCCGGTGCCTTCCGAGGCCGGGCCGCCAAGGTGGATCAGATGCGGCAGGATCTGGCGCATCTCGCTCTTGGCCCGCCGTGACGTATTCGGCACCAGCATTTCGCGCAACTGAGCATAGACGCGGCTGTTCTCCGCCATCGCCGCCGCGGGCTCTTCGATCGGACCCCCATGCGAAGGCAGCAGCCATGCCGGCGACTCGCCCCGCACCCGTCCAAACGACTTCTCCGAAGTGTCGATACCCTGCGTGAATCCGTAGTAGTCCCAATGCAGGTCAAACCAGTTGTTTACCTTCCCCGCACCGGCAATCAGGTCTCCAGTGAAAACCACGCGCCGGCCATCCACCTCGGCGCTATAGGAAACCGACCCCTGCGTCGGCCCGGGCGTGTCCAGCACCCGGAATTCAATCCCGCGCCACTCGATCCTGTCGCCGCCCGCCACCTTTTGATCCACGCGAATGCTCCGGCGCAGCGTATTCCAGTGCGAGCGCAGATCGTAGTTGATGTAGATCTTCGCCGACTGCCAGAAAGCCTCCACGTTTTCGAAGTAGCGCGCTTCGACCCCAGGGACGGTGACCAGGAACTCATACTTTCCCAGGTCGGCCAACCCCTGCACCTGATCCCGATGGTGGTGTGTCACCAGCACCCGGTCGATCGTCCTCACGCCAATCCCCGCCAGCGCCTTCAACACGTCGCCCGTACCGAAATTGATCAGCGTGGCGTTTTCGCCGTTCCTGATGATGTAGACATTACAGGAATCGTCATAGAGATAGAGGTTCTCGCTCAGCCGACGCAGGCTTCCGCTGGGGACGAAATCGCGGTCGTGGGCTCTGGCTGGGTCGAATGGCGGTCGCGCCAGCGCACGGATCGTGGCTGGGCTTGCGGGAGGTTGCGCGGCCGCCAGGGCCGCCAGCCACAGCAGGACGAGCGCAGTCAGCCAGCGTAGTAACATGGCTCGACGTTACCACTGGTTGAGACCGGCGGGCAAAGAGGGTTGCGGCAGTCGGAGCATGGGGGGGCCGTGGACAGACTGCCCGCGCTACAAGGTCATGGCCTGGTTCGTCGTGGTGGCCGCCATCCTGGCTCCGGGCGGCTACATGGCCATGAGTGTCACGGGTTATAATTCATCCCCGCCTGGCCCTTCTTCGACCGCTGACCCGGCCCGCCGGCTGATCCAATGCGGCCTGATCGCTCTCGCACCCCCGTACCGTTGATTCGACGCAACGGGGGGAGGCGGCACGCGTTCAGAGGGCACTTCCATCCATGAGCGAGACGCGCTGGCACTTCTGATGAGGCGGCGAGGGCGCCGGCCGCGGGAGAGGGGCTCCGCGGTAGGAACGCAAGGCGCGATCAGCCGCGACGCGGAATACCCGCGCAGCAGGGGCGCATCAGGCCTGGGCTTTGGGGAGCGAATCGAATTCGACGACGCCGCATTGGGTGGCCCAGTTCTGCCAGTCCTGGACCATGCGTTTGACGCGTTGGGGGTCTTTGGCGGCGAGGTTGTTGAGTTCGCAGCGGTCGGGCGAGAGGTTGTAGAGCTCCCACTGCTGACGGTTGCTGGCGACCAGTTTCCATGAGCCCTGGCGGATGGCCTTATGGCCCTGATGCTCCCAATAGAGGCCGGGGGCGTAGCGGGGGACGCCGCCGCCGTGGATGAGGCAAGTGGTGAGCGAAGTGCCTTCCGCCGGGGCCACGGATTGGCCCATGTTCGTCCTTGGGTAATCGGCGCCGGCAAGGTCGAGCAGGGTGGGCATGATGTCCATGACGTGTCCGGTTTCGTTGGAGATGGAGCCGGGCTGGCGGATACCGCGGGTGTAGGCGGCGATGGCTGGGGTGGAGATGCCGCCCTCGTGGGTGAGCTGTTTCCACTTGCGGAAGGGGGTGTTGGAGGCGTTGGCCCAGGGTTTGCGGTATGACGTGAACGAATCGCGGCCGCCGGGGATGGGCGATTTCGCCGCCTTTTCGCCGCCGATATTCTCTTCAGCGCAGCCGCCGTTATCGGCGACGAACATGACAAAGGTATCGTCGGTCTGGCCCTGACGCTCGACTTCCGCCAGGACGCGTCCGATGCCCTGGTCCATGCGGTCGACCTGTGCGGCGTAGACGGCCATGCGGAGGTCCCACTCCTGTTTTTGTGATTGGGAGAGGGAGTCCCAGGCGGGGACGCCTTCGTCGCGGGGGGAGATGCCGCTGCGGCGGTCGAGCAGGCCCATGGCGAGCTGACGTTCGTGGCGTTCGTGGCGGAGGGCGTCCCAACCCTTCATGTATTTACCGCGGTACTTTTCGATGTCCTCGGGCAGGGCATGCAGCGGCCAGTGGGGCGAGGTGTAGGCGAGGTAGAGGAGATAGGGATTGGGCTTCGAGGAGGCTTCGCGGATCATGCGGACGGCGTGATCGGTGAAGGCGTTGGTGATGTAGAAGTCGGGGTCTTTGGGCGTGTAGGGTTCGGAGTCGAGGGCCATTTTGCGGCCGGCGCTCAATTCGAAATAGCTGGAAGCGCCGGAGATGAGGCCGAAGTAATGGTCGAAGCCGCGGTCGGTGGGCCAGTGGGGGCGGGACTCGCCGACGTGCCATTTGCCGGACATGAGGGTGGTGTAGCCAGCGGGTTTGAGTGCTTCGGCGAGGGTGACGGACTGGCTGTTGAGATAGCCCTGGTAGGGGGGCAGGCCGCGGTTCTGGATCATATGGCCGACGCCGGCCTGGTGGGGGTAGCGGCCGGTGAGCAGGGAGGCGCGGGTGGGGCAGCAGCGGGCGCAATTGTAGAACTGGGAGAAACGGACGCCGCGGCCGGCGAGTCTTTGAAGATTGGGGGTGGCGATTTCGCCGCCGTAGGGACTGATGTCTGAGTAGCCGAGGTCGTCGGCAAGGATGACGATGAGGTTGGGACGTTTGCGGGGGGCTGGGGCAGCGGCGCCGGCGAGTAGGGTGGTGAAGTCGCGACGGGTCATTACAGAGATGAATATATCCCGAACAGGAGGCTGGCATGTTGAGAAGAACGATGTGGACGGCGCTGGCGGGCGTGCCGCTGGCGGCGCAGACCAAACAGGCGCCGGCGAAGCAGGAGCAGGCGAAAGCGCCGGCGGGGTTGAGTGTGGCGCAGATGCAGATGATGAAGCGGGAGATTGCGGATGAGATCCGGCAGGAGATCCGGACGCAGATGAAACAGGAGTTGAAGCAGGAGTTGCGGGCGGAGTTGCGGCAAGAGTTGAAGATGGATCTGAAACAGGAGTTGAAGGCGGAGTTGAAGCCGGAGTTGCGGATGGAGTTGAAGGACCAGATCAAGATGGAGTTGCGGATGGAACTGCGGTAGCGGCCGGGCGGGTGTACACTCGTTTAGAATTGAGCCGTTGCGGAGGACAGCATGGCATTCGACAAGACCGGACCGAAGTACCGTGTGACGAAGATGGTGGAGGCGAGAAAGCTCCATCCGAACAGCCTGATCCCGTTGAGCGAGCCGCCGATTCAGTTGCCGTTCACGGCGATTCTGGAGGGGATGAGGCTGGAACGGGAGATGTACCGCTTCTACTATCTGGGGCAGCCGTATCAGTGCGCGCAGAAGGTGTTGAAGTCGGCGATCGAGAAGATCGAGGACGCCGCGGCCAAGGCTGTGGAAGAAGAGATGGAAGAGGCTGCCGAGGTGGTGAAGGCCGACCCGGTTGTCGAAGCCGCACCGGCGCCGAGGGGCGCCGCAAGGGCTGGCGCGGGGGCGGGAGGGTTCGTTTGGCAACCGGTGCAGACGAACAAGGGGGCGATGTTGAGGGGCAAGGTGGCTGGCGGATGGCTGGTGAGGGTGGAGGGCAGCGTGTGCTTCTATCCGGATGCGGGCCACAAGTGGGACGGCGGGACGCTGGATTAACGGCAGACCGGGTTGGGCATAGAATGGCGGCATGAGTTCCGCCACTGACGTTTCGAAGATCACGCGCAGGAGCCTGGTTGCGGCCAGCGCCTGTGCCGCGTTGCGGGGCGCGCCGGCGCGGCGGCCGAACGTGATCATCGTGATGATGGACGATTTCGGCTACGGGCAGTTCGCGCCGAATGCTGCTGCGCTCACGCAGAAGGACTACGATCCGGCGTTTGTTGATTTCCTGGCAAGGCACAAGGGGGATGCGCCAGAGGTGGGGCTGGAGTATGCGCGGCGGGCGATGCCCACGATGACGGCGCTGGCGGGGCAGGGGGTGGTTTTCACGAACGCCTTTTCGTCGAGCAACCTGTGCGCGCCGGCGCGGGTGGGAGTGCTCACGGGGGTGCAGCAGAACCGGTATGGGTTTTACCAGAACGAGGATGTGGAACGGGTGGGGTTGCCGCAGGGCAGCGTGCTCGCCGGGCGGTTGCAGCAGGGCGGATATGCGACAGCGCTGGTGGGCAAGTACCATGCGGGGACGCGGGATGAGAGTCTGCGGCTGGGGGTGATGAAGAAGTTCGGGCTGGCGCCGGGTGCGCTGATGAAGATGGACCCGGCGAAGCGGGCGGAAGTGGATGCGGAGATCAGGAAGACTGGGTATCTGGGGTCGACGATCCCGGAGCACAATCCGCTGAAATACGGGTTTGATTATTACTTCGGCTACAACCGGTGGGAGTGCCCGTTTTACGACTCCGAGCATATCTGGGAGGACCGCAAGTATGCGGGGTTGCAGAAGGAGTACAACACGGACCTGTTCACGGGGAAGGCGCTGGATTTCATCGGGCGGTCGAGGAAGCAGGGCAAGCCGTTTTTCCTGGAGCTTTGCTATCACGCGGTGCACGGGCCGCTGAAGCCGCAGGCGCCGGCGAGGTATTTCGATCAGTTCAAGGGCGCGACGTACAACATGCAGAATTTCTATGCGCATGTGAACGGGGTGGATGCCGGGGTGGCGGCGTTGAAGGCGGAGTTGGAACGCGCCGGGGAGTGGGAGAACACGCTGCTGATGTTCTGCTCGGACAACGGGGGTTCAATCAACGCGGCGTCGCCGCTGCCGGGAAATGCGCCGTTCCGGGGACATAAGGGGTCGATGCTGCAGGGTGGGCTGCATGTGCCGATGATGGCGCACTGGCCCGCCGGGCTGAAGCGTAACGGACGGCGGGCGGAGTTGGCGTCGATGCTGGACCTGATGCCGACGGCGCTGGACGCGGCAGGGATCGCGGCGCCCGCCGGGCTGGACGGACGGAGCCTGTTGCCGATGCTGACAGGCAAGGCGAGCAGGACGCACGATACGCTGGCGTGGGCGGGGATGCATGCGCGGGCGTGGGGGTTCATGGCGGAGACGACGATCGGTGCGGCCGAGCCGAGGCGGGACGAGTCGCCGGGAGGATGGGTGGTGACCGACGGGAGTTTCATGATGAGGTTTGTGGGGGCGACGCCGGCGGGACTGTTCAAAGATGTGCCCGACGGGGCGCCGGCGATGCGGGAGCTGTACGACATGCGGGAGGATCCGGGCGAGCGGACCAATCTGATTGGCAAGTTGCCGCAGGTGGCCGAACGGTTGGAGAAGGCGTACGCGGCCGAGGCGATGAAGATGCCGGCGCCGGCGCGGTGGCGGCGCGACCGGTGGCAGGAGTTGATGCCTGCAGGGCACCCGGAAGTGAAGTAGTCGATTTCCATCCGGTTTTTCGAACCCGCGTGCGGGGCGGTTCGTTTACTCATGTGAAGGAGAGAGCCATGCCCAGGACGACAGCTCATGCGATTGGATCGATGCCGGAGGCGTCGAAGAAGAAGAACCGGGAGACGGCGCAACTGATTGTGAAGGGCAAGGCGATCCGATGCCCGATGTGCGGCCACGAGTTTTTCTGGGAGAAGAAGGTGCTGCTGAACAGCCGGGGGATGACGTTTTTCGGGCTGGACTGGGCGAACAAGGAGTCGCGGGCGATGGTGTGCGACGATTGCGGGCACGTGCTGTTTTTCGCGAGTTAACGGGATGGACCGCGACAGGCGCCGAGGGTCTTCAGGGTTTGGGCGGCTGAGCGGATGAGAGGGGCGGGGGAGTTGAGTGCGATTGCGAGTGCTTCGCCGTGTTGCTTGCGGCAACGGGCGGCTTCGACGGGTTGCTTTTCGTAGTCGTAGCCCTCGGCGGCGCAGATCCAACGATGGGCAGCGAGCAGGGGCAGGTAGGCGCTGAAGGGACCGTCGGGGTGATCCGCCTGGTATTTCGTGGCGAAAACGGCTTCGCTCTCGGGGCAGTCGTGGTAGCCTTCCCACTCGTAGCAGGGGCTCAGTTCGTCGACGTAGGCGAGGGCGAGGGCCGGGGCTTCGGGCGAAGCGGAGACGGCGGCGAGGCGGCGCTCGTAGAGGATGTAGGTGGTGTGGACCATGCTCCATACGCCGGTCTTAGCAATACCGGTTCGCTTGGACCGGTAGGCGTTGAAGCGGCGGAGGTGGGCTGAGAGTTCAGTGCGGAGGGCCGGCGGGTAGTCGGCTTGGTGTATGTGGACGTCGTTGCCGAAGACGAGGAAATATAGGAGATCTTCGCTGGGGGTGCGGTGGGGCGGCTGAGCGGCGAGGGAAAGCGAGAGCAGAAGCAACGGGACCAGCGAGCGCAGCATTTTTGGGGGCTTTCGTCGAGCAGGATATCATGCGGCAGGCTTCAGGGTCGATGGATAAATGAATATTGACACTCGATATCGAGTGTCAATACCATTAGCGCATGAGCAAACCGGCCGAACTCCTTCAGGGCACGCTTGACCTTCTGATCCTGCGCACGCTGGAACTTAAGCCGCTGCACGGCGTCGGCATCGCCGACCGGCTGGAGCAGGTGACCAAGGGCGTTTTCGTGGTGGGTCCGGGATCGCTTTTTCCGGCGCTCCACCGGCTGGCGGACCGGGGTTGGATTGAAGGCGAATGGGGCGAACTCAAGAGCGGCCGGCGGGCGAAGTTCTATGCGATCACGCCAGCCGGGCGCAAGCGCCTGGCCGAAGAGAAGCGGAACTGGAACCGCGTGTCGATCGCGGTGAACCAGGTGCTGGCGGAGGGATTGTGTACCTGAGGCGGATCTACGCGCGGCTTCGCGAGCCGCGGCGGGCCGAGGCGGATCTCGACGAGGAGGTGCGTTCGTTCTACGACACGATGGAGGCGCGTCGTGTCGAAGAGGGCCTGCCGCCGGAGGAAGCGCAGCGGGTGACGGGCGCCGAATACGGGCCGCGGGCGGTGGTGATTGAGGAGGTCCGCGACTCGCGGCCGGAGGCGGCGTTGAAGTCAGTGGTGCAGGATGTGCGCTACGCAGCGCGGCAGATGCGAAGGAATCCGGGGTTCGCGGCCGTGGCAGTGCTGTCGCTTGGGCTGGGCATTGGGGCGAACACGGCGATCTACAGTTTGATGGAGTCCATCCTCATGCGGTCGCTGCCGGTGGCGGATCCGGAGTCACTGGTGTTGTTGAACTGGACGAGCCGGCCGCCGCAGGACGCGGGCGAGCAGTGGGAGCATGTGGTTCACGGGATCCAAGGCCGGTTCTGGCCTGGCGATAGAGGGGCGCTGGTGACCGGGATCTTTCCGTATGCGGCGTTCGAAACGATTCGCGAGGAGAATCCCGTTTTCTCGACGGTCTTCGGCTACTTCGACGGCATGCAGAAGAACCTGGCCGTGGGCGGGCAGGCGGTGAGCGCGAGTACGGAGTATGTGAGCGGCGGGTATTTTCGCGGACTGGGCGTGACGCCGGCGGCCGGCAGGCTGATCGGCGAAGAGGACGACCGGGCGGGGGCCGAGCCAGTGGCGGTGATCAGCTATGCGCTGAGCCAGCAGAGGTTAGGAGGGCCGCAGGGCGCGGTGGGGCAATCGATTCTCGTGGATAAGGTGGCGATGACAGTGGTGGGCGTGACGCCGCAGGGGTTCTTCGGCGTGGATCCGGCGGAGGCGCCCGACCTCTACCTTCCGCTGCGCACGATTCAACTGGTGGACGCAGACGACTCACACAGCCTGTTCCAAGACCAGAACTTCTACTGGCTGGAAATGATGGGCCGGCTGCGGCCGGGCGTCAGCATGGAACAGGCGCAGGCGGCGCTGGCTCCGCGGTTCAATCATTGGGTGGCTTCGACGGCGACGACCGAGGGCGAGCGCGCCAAGCTGCCGGCGCTGTTGCTGAACCCTGGCGCGGGCGGGCTGGGCAGTTTGCGGCGCGAGTATTCGAAGCCGCTGTACGTGCTGCTGGCGATGGTGGCGTTGATCCTGGCGATCACGTGCGCCAATACCGCCAACCTGCTGCTGGCAAGGGCCTCGGCGCGACGGCGCGAAATGGCGATCCGGCTGAGCCTGGGCGCGGGACGGCGCCGCGTGGTTCGGCAGTTGCTCACCGAAAGCGTGATGCTGGCGTCGTTTGGCGGAGTGCTTGGGGTGATGTTTGCGGTGTGGGGCGTGCGGGTGTTGACGTGGCTGTTCTCCAGGGGGCAGGAGAACTTCACGCTGCACGCTGAAATGAACTGGCACGTCCTGGGTGTGACGGCGGCGCTGACATTGGTGTGCGGCCTGCTATTCGGCCTGGTTCCGGCGATTCAGGCGACGCGAACAGACATCATCGGCGCGTTGAGGGGCGGCCGCGGAGGAGGAACGCGACACCGCCTGCAGCACTTTCTAGTGGCCGCGCAGATCGCCATGTCCTTTGTGATCCTGGCCGCGGCCGGGATGTTTGTCCAGACGCTGAACAAGCTGCACTCGGTGGAGCTGGGATACGCGCGTGAAAACGTGCTGCTGTTCACGGTGAATGCGCGGCAGGCTGGGCATCGCGACCCGGAGATCGCCACCTTCTATCTGGACCTGCGGAGGCGCCTGGAAGCGATCCCAGGGGTGAGCAGCGCGTCGCTTGCGCACGCCTCGATCATCAGCGCCGGCCATGCAGGGAAGACGTACCGGGGGCCGGTCCGGATTGGCGCGGTGGCGGTGGAGGGCGCGCGGGTGCTCTCGGCGGGTCCGCGCTTCCACTCGACGATGCAGATCCCGATGCTGATGGGACGGGAGATCGACGACCGAGATCAGCCGGGTTCGCCGGCGGTGGCGGTGATCAGCGAGCGGCTGGCGCGGACGTACTTCGGCAGCGAGAATCCGATTGGCAGGCGCATCACGTTTGTGGGCGAGAAGCGGGATCTCGAGATTGTCGGCGTGTCGGGGAACCTGCGCGGGCGGTTAAAAGACGAGAGTCCGATGGTTGTGTTCGCGGCGGCGAGCCAGAGTCCGCAGGAGGGGATGACGTACGCGCTGCGGACGGCGGGCGATCCGATGGGGTACGTGCAGAGCGTGCGCGGGGTTGTGAGGGAGGCGGATGCAACGATTCCGGTGACCAACGTGGTGACGCAGGCGGCGGAGATCGACCGGACGATCAACAGGGAAATCATGTTCGCAAGACTTTGCACGGGGTTTGCGGCGCTGGCGCTGCTGATGGCTTGCGTGGGGCTGTACGGGACGATGTCGTACAGCGTGGAGCGGCAGTTCGGCGAGATGGGGATCCGGATGGCGCTGGGTGCGCGGCAAGGCGAGGTGGTGTGGATGGTGCTGCGCCGGGTACTGGTGCTGGCGGCAGCGGGGCTGGCGATCAGCGTGCCGGCTTCGCTGGCGGCGGCGCAGATTGTTAAGTCGTTTCTGTACGGGACTGAGCCGAACGATCCGGGGACCATGGCGATGGCCGCGGCCGTGTTGCTGTGCGCGGCGCTGGCGGCGGGGTATTGGCCGGCGAGACGGGCATCGCGGATTGATCCGCTGGTCGCGCTGCGGCATGAGTGAGGGTGGGGGGCGGGTCGCTCCGGCTTTTAGTAACTTTGACGATTTCGACGACATCGCGGAAGGTCTCCACTATCCCGGCCGCCCTCCCTGCCGAATCCCTGACCACCGACGACAAAACACACATCCGGCGCCCGCCTTGCGCGCCGTCTCCGCCTTGCCCGTAATTGAAATTGGTCACCGGCTTGCCCGTCGCCAGCACCGTTTCGCACGGACATGCACTCTGGCAGAGCTGGGATTTGACGACCTCGTGGCACTGCATGCCTCTGGCGGCGGCATCAGAGGTGCGGAACAGGATCTCGGCCGCAGGGTTGAGCAGAGCGATGAAACCGCCGGCGCTGATGGCGACAACGGCCTCGGCCAGATGCAGGGAGAGGTCGCTCTCGAGGGACGGAGGAGTCTCAGAGCGTTTCGAAGCACGAGACTGGCATTGGTGATGCCATTCAATATGTATCTATTTTCACTCGCTTAAGCAGACCTGGAGACTCAGGGTGGGTCGCATGGCGCACTCAGCGCAGTTGGAGGAGCGTCAGCGTGAATGATACGAGATCGGGCCGTTGGGCGCGGCGGTCAGTATGCGCCGTGGCCGAACAGGACAACTTTGACTGTTTTGGCGAGCAGCCACAGATCCATCCACAGAGTGCGCGTGGTCAAGTAGCGGAGGTCGAGGGCGAGGCGTTTGCGATAGCTGGTGTCGGTGCGGCCCGAGGCCTGCCAGAGCCCGGTCAGCCCGGGCCTGACCTGAAGATAGAGGGTGAAGACCGGGCCGTACTTGACGGCCTCTTCGGCGACGATGGGGCGCGGGCCGACCATGCTCATATCGCCGCGCAGGACGCTGATCAACTGCGGCAGTTCGTCGAGGCTCGACCGTCGGAGGAGGCGTCCGACGCGGGTGACGCGGGGGTCATTCTTGAGCTTGTGGGTGTCTTCCCATTCGGTGCGAAGGTCGGGGTGGGCGTCGAGATACTGTTCGAGGACGGTGTCGGCGTCTTTCTTCATGGTCCGGAACTTCCAGAGACGGAAGGTGCGGTTGCCTTTGCCGATGCGGTTGTGGCGGAAGAAGACGGGGCCGGGACTGTCGAGCACGATCAGTATTGCGATGACGGCCGAAAAGGGGAGGGCGAGGATCAGGAGGAGCGTGGCCACGGCAAGGTCGAGCAGCCGCTTGATCAGCAAGGACCAGGGGTTCGTCAGGCCCGGGCCCAGTCTTAGGGCGGCCGGCACAGTGCCAAAATTCGATCCGGACTCGGCCGCGTGGGGGTTCATTCTTCGCCAGTCACCGCAACAAAGCGGCCCTGCTTTGTACCGTAGCATAGACGGCCTCCATGCGATCCGCCACGGTCTGAAATCGGAAGCTTCGCTCATAGGATGCACGGGCCGCAACCCCCATGGCTTTAAGGAGTTGCGTGGATTCCAGAAGGTGCCTTAACACAGCGGCCAGCGCCTGCGGATTGCCTGCCTGGGCCAGCATCCCGGTGACGCCTCCGGCGACAGCCTCGCTCACGCCGCCCACATCGGTTGCCACCACTGGAAGCCCGGCCCGCATCGCTTCCAGGATGCTGCGGGGGAGGGCTTCGGAGCGGGATGACAGGGCGAACAACTGGCACTCGGCCAGCAACAATGACGGGTCGGGCAGGTAGCCATGAAACCTCACCCGGCCGCTGAGATCCAATGCGCCGGCCAGCCTACGGACCTCCAGCTCGCCAGGACCGTCCCCGGCGAGATCGAGTTCCCAGGGCATATCGCGGATCAGGGCCAGGGCCTGGAGCAAGGTGCGGTGGTCTTTGGGCGGCTCAAAGCGGGCGACCGAACAGATGCGGACGGGGCGGCAGTCCGGGCGGGCGCGGCGATCCTGGTCCACATCATGGACGCCGTTGTGAATCACCAAGAGTTTCTCAGGGCCTGCAATTGCCTTATCGAGAGCCAGCCGCTTTTCAAACTCGCAGACGCAGATGATGGCCGCCGACCAGCGGGCCATCAGGCGTTCGACGAAGCCGAAGATCGCGCGGGAGGGTGGCGGCATCCGATCTCCGGCCGGCCAGCCGTGGGGCGTATAGAGAACGGGGATACCGAGCAGACGGCAGGCGAGCCGGCCGAGGGTGCCGGCCTTGGCCGTGTGGGTGGAGACAAGGTCGGGTTTCACCCGGCGGAGGGTGCGGATGAGTTCGGCCAAGGCCAGAATGTCCCACAGCGGATTGGGCTGCCGCCGGAGCCAGCGCACGCTCTCGAAGGGCACGTCCGCCGCTGATAACTGCTCGGTAACGGGCCCTCTCCCGCCGACCAGGACCATGACTTCGTGGCCGCGCCGAAGCATCTCGCGGGCGAGGTCGCGGACATGGATGCTGGCTCCGCCGACGGCGTCGGCGCGCGTGATGATGTAGACGATCTTCATGCGGCCGCCTTGCGCGAGACGATCACGAGAAAGGCCAGCTTTCTAAAGATGGCGCGGGCCAGCGGCGCCGCCCAACTCGCGCCGGCAAAGCGGGCCAGGGCGCTGCGTCCGGGACGGTCGAGCAGGCGGTAGCGGATATAGTCGCTCTCGCGGAGTTCGAAAGTGAAGTAACGCCGGTAGGTGGCGAAAATCTCGCGCCGGGAACGGTACCGGGTATGGGCGTCAATCCACGCGAGCTTATCGATGGCCCATTGGCGGCAAGTGGGCGCCTGGTCCTTCCATGTGCCCAGCCCGAGGCTGCGCAGGGTCCAGGTGTAGAGCAGACGCAGACGGGAGCCTTTCTTCATCCAGTGGGAGAAGGGGATACCGATGTGGCCTTCGCGGAAGACATCACGGGACGGAAACAGGCTCAGCACCGTGCCGCCGGGCCTGAGGACGCGGTGGATTTCGGCGAGGACGGCGTCGAGGTCCTCGACATGTTCCATCACCTGGTTGTTGACAACGAGATCGAAAAAGTCGTCGTCGAACGGGATGCGGCCGTCCTGGATCTCGCGCACAGAGGCGCCCAGCAGGCCCGACTGGGCGGCTTCGGAGCGGGCGTTCGAACCGGCATAGAAGACGTCGGCGCCGGAGAAGCCGAGGCCCGCATCCAGCCCGGCCTGGACCAGACGTCCCGCGCCGCAGCCGAAGTCGAGAATGCGAGCGCCGGGGGTGTGCGCGGCATATCCCTTTGCGAAATCGAGCACGAAGCGGTTGGTGACGTCCATGTCAGGCATCGCGATACAACTGTTCCCATTGGGCCGCGATCACGCCGATGTCGAACCGCTCCAAGGCAACGGCCCGCGCCGCGCGGCCCATCTCACGCCGTTCCTCGATGGGAAGCGCCTCAATCCGGGCCATCGCGGCGGCGAGCCGCCCGGGGTCTCCGCAGGGAGACAGGAACCCGGTCTGTCCGTCGACGACAACCTCGCCGGATCCGCCGGCCCGGGTCGCCACGCAGGGCAACCCGCTCGCCGCTGCTTCCAGCAACACCATCGGCAGGCCTTCGACGGTGGAGGACAAGACCAGGGCGTCGGCGGCGTTCATCAGTTGCGGAAGGTCAGCGCGCAGGCCGAGGAAGCGGACGTCCGCTTTCAGATCTGAAGCCAAGTTGTGGAGTTCAGCTTCCTGTGGCCCGGCGCCGGCGATCCAGAGCTTGCGGCCCGGGCGGTGCGCCGAGGCGCGGATCATGGTTGGGTAGTCTTTTTTCCACATCAGCCGTCCGGCGGCCAGCCAAACGAATTCGTCCGCACCGGCGATGCCCTGGGCTTTGCGCGCGATTTCGCGGCGGGCATCATCCGGCCTGAATCTGGCGGTATCGACGCCGTTGGGGATGACGCGCAGTTTGTCACGGCTGACTGCGCGGGCCTCGGCGTGGCGATCCGCGGCGGCCTGGCAGACTGCGACGGTGGTCTGGGCAAGCGGATCAGTGAGCCGGTAGAGCCTGTCACGGCGAGTGACATCGGGCGACTCGCGGCTGCTCTCCGCGAGGCTGTGGAGGGTGGAGATGACGCGCGGGATCGGGAAAAGGAACCGCGCCAGCCGTCCCAGCAGATTGGCGTGGAACATATGGCAGTGCAGGACGGCGGGACGGATGGTCCGTAAGATTGCCGCAAGCCGCGCCACGGCCCGCGGGTCGGGGATACCGGGCTGCATACCCAGGGAATGCAATTCCACTCCCCCGCGGGCCAGTTCCTCCTGGAACGCCGACGGTTCCAGCATCGAGACCACATGAACCGTCCAGCCGCGCGCCTGCAAGGTCCGGGCGAGCAGGGCGACCTGCGTTTCAGCGCCGCCGGGCGCCAGGTTGGTTGTTAATAGGACGACAGGACCTATCACGGCCGGCCCTCCGATGATTGTTCGGCCAGACGTTCAAACAGCGAGGCATAGGCGGAGACCATTGGGCCGACGCCGTATTCGGCGGAGCGGAGACGCGCCGCCTGGCCCATGATCTGGCGAAGCCCGGCGTCGCCCGCCAAACGTTCGAGCGCCGAGGCGAGCGAATCCATGTCGCCTACGGGCGCCAGAAGACCGGTGAGTCCGCCGGCGACCAGCTCCGGCACTCCACCGGCAGCAGTAGCAACAACAGGCAGACCCGCCGCCATTGCCTCGATGACAGCCAAGGGGGCACCTTCCCAGTCCGAAGCCAGGGCAAAGAGGTCACATGAGGCGAGCGTTTCCATGATCTCGGTCTGTGTTCCAAGCAGATGGACGCGTCCGCCGAGGCCAAGTTCCACTAGCCGTTTCCCGCAGTCAGCCCGTAGGATTCCGTCGCCAGCCAGCAGCAAATGAGCATCCGGTTGGCAGGCGAAGGCGCGGGCGAATGCGCCGATCAGACCGAGGGGATTTTTCTGCGGGTCCAGCCGCCCGGCGGAGACGATGAGGAAGTCGCTGTCGCTGAAACCATGCATGGCCCGCCAATGCCGGCGGGCTACGGGTTGCTGGAATGCCGCCGTGTCGATGCCGTTGCGGATCACAGCCGACGGTTCGGCGCCGTACAATTCGCGATAGGAGCGCGCGACCACCTCTCCCACGGCAACCGCGGCAACGCGGCGTCCGAAGGCCAGCCGGTGGATCAGCCGGCCGGTGAAATCTGACTCTCTTGCCGCCAGGTTATGCACCGTGTGAACCATGGCCCTCCTGGGCAGTCCGAGGCTGGCCGGGAGGCTGTAGCGGAGCACGTAGGAGTGGGTGTGAATGACATCAGGACGGAACTGGCGCATGACACAGCGCAGCCTGGGGATCATCCGAAGGTCGAGGCCCGGACGCTTGCCCAGATGCGAGACGGGGATTCCGGAGGCGTCGAGTTCCGGTTCGAAGCCGCCGGGGAAGGCGTCAAAGAGGGAGACCACGGCGGTTTCGAACCTGGTTGGATCGAGTCTTTGGACAAGAGACACAGCCATCCGCTCGGCGCCGGCGCGCTTCAGCGTGGCCAGAACTTCAAGGACGCGCATGCTCACTCGTTTGGCCCGGCCTGCCTCCAGGGCAGCGCCCATTCGGTCATGATCAGTGCGAGGATCAGCCAGCTCGGTTTGTACTGTTCCCAAGTCAGCGTGGAGACGCCGATGGCCCAGACGGCGAGAATCACGGCCCAAAGCGCCCGCTCGGCCGGCTGCATCGTCCATATGTAGAATGCCGCCACGGACAGCATCAGACCATAGAAGGCGAATCCAACGGCGCCGCACTCCACCAGGACCGACAGGAACGTATTGTGGGCGACGTAGAAGTGTCCGGGCACGCCGGGGACGCCGAGGACCGGCTTCACCGCTTCGGGATATGCGCCGGCGCCGATGCCGGCAACGGCGTGGCGGGGGAAGATCTTGAGGCCGGTTTTCCAGATGGTGGTGCGGTTGTGAAGAGTTCCTTTGGTGAGTTCAGTGGTGATGGTCGACAGGCGCTGGCGCGCCGGCGCCGGGGCGAAGCGAAACACGCCCAGCACCATGACCGCCAACAGCAGAACGCTGGCGGCGCGATGGCTCCAACCAGCCTGCTTCCAGGCCAGGAAAGGGAAAGCGAAGGCGGCGAAGGTCGTCACCATGGCCATGCGCGAGGCGGTGAGCAGAACTGCGCCGATGATCACCACAACCGCCAGCCTGTTCAACCAGCCGGCCAGGCCGCCGCGCATGGCGAGATAGAGCGCCAACGGAATCGAGATGGCGAGGATGAGCCCGAAATCGTTGGGGTCGAATCCGGCCGCGGCGTAGCGCCTCCAATAGGTCTGCATGTCATTGAAGTAGCGGAAGTAGGCGCTGGCGGACGCGGCAACGGCGCCAAGGACGTAGGCCTGCATCAACTGGCGCTGGCGCGACTTGTCGCGGCAACAGTCCCAGATGAGCACCGTCATCGCCAGGAGTTCGACAAGCGTCGTCACGCGGGCGACGGTGGCGTGCCGGTCGATGCTCCAGATCCAGGTGAGCGCAGCCCAGACGACAAACATGCCGGCGAGCACCAAAGCCAGATTCGGGCGGCGCACAGATCCACGGCGCCAAGCCACGGCGGCGGCTGCGCCGAATGCCACGACCCCGAGCATGTGGGACAGCGTGGTGGCGCCGGGAAGCTGGATGCTCTTTTCCCAAGGGATCGAGAAGACGAAGATACACAGCGCCGCCCAGGCAGCCTTGGAAACCCACCAGGACCGGATGTCCCCCGTCATTGCGGCGCCTCCAGACGGCGCAGGGCCCTGCTCAGAATGTAAGCCTGTCCGCCGATTTGCGCCATGGCGGCGATGGCCATGGCTGCGGCGGCCCCGGCCAGCCCGAGCTCCGGCACCAAGGCCCAGCTTGTGATGCCGCAGATCAGCGCGGAGATAATGAACAGCGGCACTTGGGCGTCGAAGGCGCGGACAGCGGTCACCGCATAGCCCATGGCTGCGGCCAGGTTAGCAGGGATGGCCGCGCCCATGACGGCGACCAGGATTCCAACGTAAGATGCGTACTCGGGCCGGTAGGCAATCGATAAGACGAACCTGCCCACAAGCGCCGATCCGATCACGCCCGCGAGGCCCAGGCCCAGCACCAGGAGTCCCAGCTTGCGGACAAGGCCGAGAAATTCCCGCGTCTGATTGAGGCTGGCGAAGCGCGCCAGACGCGGCGTGGCGGATTGGCCGAGGGCGTTAACGATGGTGGAACCGGCAGCGACGAATGAGGCCACTGCCGCAAACACTCCGAGTTCAGCCACGCCCATGCGGTGTTCGATCACATACCTTGGAAGATTCGTGTTCAGCGAAACCAGCATCAGCACTGCTCCGAGCGGCAGGGCCTGCCGCAGGACGCTTCGTGTTCCCGCCCAACTGGCCCCGCTCATCTGCTCGCCCGCAGCCCCGGCAGGCCTGTCCCAGATGATGAGCAGCGCCAACCGGACCGCCGCCACCGCCGCGACGGCGGGCAGCAGACCGCCCCACACCCAAAGGGCCAAACCGAACGACGTAGCCGAGAGGATTCCGCGCGCCATCATGGAGCGCGCGATTCTGTCCATCTGGTCACGCCGCTGCATGGCGCCGTAATAGGCGTCGCTGATGGCCTCGCTGGTCAGCGACAGCCCTGCCAGTAGAATCACACCGGACATTTCCGCGGATCCACCGAATAACAGCGCCAGCGCGGCCATCGCCGCCAAGCCTATCCCTGATGCGATGAAACGGACTCTAAGGTAGTCGCCGAACCGCCGCTGGCCCGTCACGTCGGTCGCCAGAACGGCCCGCAGATTAAGATGCGCGAGCATCGCCACGGGAGCCGTCAGCGCGACGGCCAGGGCGTATTCGCCCAGCATCGTGCGCCCGCCGAGTTTCGCCAGCAAGCTGAGCATCGCCCACTGCGTGGCCGCGTAGACGGCGTTGCCGGCGAACGTCCAGGCGAAGCCCGACCGAAGCGACGATGGGCGTCCCAGGACGGGTTCCGCGCTTTGCTGCGCTTGCACTATCTCATTGTACGGTGGGCTCCCCGCAACCGGATCATGCGGCGCGGCCGAGTGCCGGGCACTGTAACGCCTGCTGGACAACGGTCGTCTGGAGTCATAGAGTATGCAGAAGGGCGGATCCCCCCAAGGGCCGTCCCGAAGGTACAAGCCCATGCCGATATCGCGGCGGCGGCGGTAGATTACGGAGATCATATGACGTTCAGAATATTCCGCACATTCCTGCTGGCCGCGGTTGCCGCGGCACTGATCCTGCCCCTCGGCGCCTGGCAGCCGCCCGCCGGCGCGCCCAAGCCCGGCGGCCGTGGACCGCGCGGCCTGGGACCCAACTCCGCGCAACCCGACGACAGCGCCGGCTTCACCCAGATTTTTGACGGCAAGACCCTCACCGATTGGGACGGCGAGCAAGGCTTCTGGCGGGCCGAGGATGGCGTGCTGATTGGCGAGACCACTGCCGAGCAGAAGCTGAAGCAGAATACGTTCATCATCTGGCGCGGCGGAACGACGGCGGATTTCGAGTTCAAAGCCGAGTTCAGGCTCACCGAAGGCGCCAACAGCGGCGTCCAATACCGCAGTGTGGCGCTGCCCAACGTCGGCCCGTTTGTCCTGAAGGGATACCAGGCGGACATGGACGGCAAGAACGCTTTCACGGGCATGCTGTATGAGGAGCGCGGCCGCGGGTTCCTGGCGCCGCGGGGCAAGTTTGTCAGGCTGGGCACCGACGGCGTGCCGAAGCTGTTGGGTAGCCCCGGCGACGGCGAAGCGCTGAAGGCCGAAATCAAGCCCGCGGATTGGAATCAGATCCACATCATCGCGCGCGGAAACGTGATCATGCATGTCGTCAACGGACGCATCATGAGCGTGTTCATCGACGAGGTTCCCGCGGCGAGGTCCATGGACGGACTGCTGGGGCTGCAGTTGCATGTCGGGCCGCCGATGAAGGTCGAGTACCGCAACATCCTGCTGAAGAGGATGTAGATTCCCTCCCTCTCCGCCTGGCCGCGGCAGCGCCAAAGGCGGAGTGAAGGCGAATGGAGGCTGGTCAGTCATGGATCAACTGCAGCGGCGCGCGGCTCTCGCCGCCTGCCTTCTGGTGGCGCTGGCGGGAGTGCTTCGCGCGGAGGTCCCGCAAGCCGCTGCCGGCGCTCAGGACGGCGGATGGAAGCCGATGTTCGACGGCAAATCGCTGGCAGGCTGGAAGGAGTCCGACTTCCTCGGCGCAGGCAAGGTGACGGTTTCGAATGGCGTCATTACCATCGGACCTGGAGTGCTTACCGGGATCACGTGGGCGGGCGAATCGCTTCCCTTCCCTGCCTCAGGCTATGAAGTTCGCGTCGAGGCCGCAAGGCTGAAGGGCGGCGACTTTTTTGCCGGTATCACATTCCCGGTGGGCGACTCCTACTGCACCTGGATCAACGGCGGTTGGGGCGGCGAGGTCGTCGGCCTCTCCAATATCAACGGCGCCGATGCGGCGAGGAACGAGACTACGGTTGGAATCAGGTTCGAGATGGGCCGGTGGTATGTGTTGCGGCTGCGCGTGCTGCCGAAGGCGATCACGGCCTGGATCGATGATGACAAGGTGATCGACGTGTCGATCGAGAAGAAGTGGATCGCGTTGCGCGAGGGCGACATCGGCCGCTCGGTCCCGTTTGGAATCGCGACCTACGCGACCACGGGCGGAGTGCGGAAGATCGAATGGCGTCCGGTGAAGCCGGGTGAAAGTAGATGAACCGGTGGCGCGCGCGGCAGTCGAGGCGGTTTCTTAAATGGCAAGTACCCCTTGAGTGGAGCTTGCCATGGTGATAGAGTCCGATATCAAGACAAACGACTTGAGGAAGCTCTCGTCGGAAACGGAGTGATACATGGCTGAAGAAAAGCAACCCGTCACGCGGAGAGGATTTGGGAAGGCCATCGCCCAAGCCGGTGCAGCGGCAGCAGTGCCCGCTGTGCTGGCCAGCAACGCGGC
>JACZJQ010000356.1 GCA_014860455.1 Bryobacteraceae bacterium
TCGTCACCCATCCGGAGCGTAACCCGTTGTTGCGGCAGAGGATCGAACTGCTGGCCCAATGGGTGGCTTGCGGGCGGCTGATGCAGTTGACGGCCGGCTCTCTGTTGGGCCTGTGGGGCCGGAAGGCGCAGGATTTCAGCCGGCTGATGCTGGACTGCGGGCTGGCGCATTTTGTCGCCAGCGACGGCCACGATCCGCATGCCCGGCAACCGCGGCTCGATCAAGGCCGCGACTGGCTCAACCGGAACAAAAGCCCGGAATTGGCGCATCTGCTGACCGAGATCCACCCCAGGGCGGTCATCGACAACCGGCCGATTGACCTCTCAGGGTTCCCGCCAGGGCCGGCGGCGAAGAAGTCGTGGCTGGGGCGGATCTTCAGGTCCGAGTAGTGCGCTCAACCGGTTGAATCGAAACCCAGCCTGCTCTTATCTAATGACGTGTACGTCCTTCCGCCTGACTCGCCGGAACCGATACAATACAAGAAAGTTCATTCTGGGATCGCTGAGTGCAAGAGACCATCCAAACCCCTTACCGCCTGAATAATGTCAACTGGGTGACCGCGGTCGCCCTGATCGTCTTTCACGCCGGAACCGTGGCATCGCTTTTCTACTTTGAGTGGAAAGCGGTGCTGGTTGCGGCATTCCTCTACTGGCTGTGTATCGGCTGCGGCATCGGCATGGGCTATCACCGGCTGCACACGCACCGCTCGTACAAGGCGCCGAGGGCGCTCGAGTATTTCCTGGCGGTCTGCGGCGCGCTGACGCTGGAGGGCGGCCCCATCTTCTGGGTGGCGACTCACCGAATCCACCACCAGCTTTCCGACCAGGAAGGCGATCCGCACTCACCGCGTGATGGGGCCTGGTGGTCGCACATGGGCTGGATCGTGTTCGGCAATGCGAATCACAACAATACGGCGGCCATGGCGAAGTATGCGCCCGACCTGGGGCGTGACCCGTTCTACCGCTGGCTGAACACCTGGCATTACGTTCCATTGGTGATTCTCGGCCTGGCGCTGTTGTACTTCGGCGGGTTGCCGATGCTGCTTTGGGGCGTGTTCACCCGCGTCACCCTGGGCCTGCATGCGACCTGGCTGGTGAACTCGGCTACCCACATCTGGGGACAGAGGCGGTTCGAAACCCGCGACGACTCGCGCAACAACTGGTGGGTGGCATTGCTGACCTTCGGCGAAGGCTGGCATAACAACCATCATGCTCACCCGGCTTCCTCGCGCCACGGGTTGGCATGGTATGAGTTCGATCCGACCTGGCTTCAGATCCGTTTGCTGAAGCTGATCGGATTGGCCCGAAACCTCAATACCGCCAAACTGCCCGAAGCCTCCGCCCGCAAGCGCGCGGCTTAGCCGCGCTAGGCGTAACGCTTCCGGTAGGCCGACACGATCTGGCCGACGTTTCCATCTGCCTCGACGCGCCCGCCCGAGAGAAGGATTCCGCGCGTGCAGGTGGACTCAACAAAACCGAGGTTGTGCGATACGACGACGACCAGGCTGCCCTTGCCGATGAGCTTCTGCATCCGGAAATAGGACTTCTTCTGGAAGTGCTCGTCGCCGACGGAGAGAAGTTCGTCCACCAGCAGTACATCGGGGCGGAACTGCGTGGCCAGACTGAAGGCGAGGCGCGCCAGCATGCCGGAGGAATAGGTTCTTACCGGGACATCGAAGAACGCGCCCAGTTCGGCGAATTCCTCGATCGCCGGCATGGCGGCGGCCATCTCGGTGCGCGGGATCGCCGCCAGGGCGGCATACAGAAAGGCGTTCTGCCGCCCGGACAGGCTGGCGTTCAGCACCCCGGTGGGTTCGAGAAGCGCCGAGATCCTGGCGGGCCTCTGGATGGAGCCCTCGCTGGGCTCGATCACTCCGGCCACCATTCTCAGCAGGGTACTCTTGCCAGAGCCGTTCGGTCCCACCAGGCCGACCACCTCGCCGCGGTTGAACTTGAGATCTACCTCTCGCAAGGCCCAGAACTCGTGGCGGCTGGCCGGGGTGCGCTGAATCATCCTGGAAAGGCGGCCGCGCAGAGTGAGGTCGTCGTCGGAAAGCAGCCTGTACTTGACTCCCGCCGCGACGGTCTGGACGAGCGTTTCAGCGGCGGCCGGCGCCTGGCGTGCAACAGCGTGTCTCATAGGTAGTAGTAGAACCTCCGGCGGTTTGCCGAGAAAGAAACGCTACCGGCAAGGCAGAGCGCCGCGGCGACGGCTGATGCCAGGATCCATGTTTCCGCCGGCGGAACCACGCCCTGGCGGACCGGCAGTTGGAACAACTCAAGGAACGGCACGGCCGGGTTCAAGCGGTAGAACTCGCGCATGGGGCCTTGGAGGGAAGCCGGTTGCCAGAGAACGGGCGAAAAAAAGAACCATAGGAAGAGAGCCGAACTGAGCAGGTAACGGAAATCGCGGAAAAACACCGTGGCCTGTGCCGCCAGCAGCGACGCGCCGGCGCCGGCCGCGGCCGTGATGAGGATGGATGCAGGAAGGCAGATCATCGCCGGATGAAACGGGGCGCCCAGCGCGGGCATGATGGCGAACAGAATGGCCAGATGGATCAGCGCATCGATGCCGCTGGCGGCGACCTGGACCAGTGGCAGGATCTGCGATGGCATCGGCAGGCGGGTGACATATAGCGGATTGCCGACAAGCGACTCGGCGGCGTTCAGGCTCGATGCCTGGAAGAACGTCCAGGGCACGTATCCGCAGAAGAAGTAGACGCCATAGTCTGCCAGGTTCCAGCCGCTCAGTCCGGCGAAAATGATGGAGAAGCTCAGGATTGTGAGCATCGGCATGAGCAGCGCCCACAGTAGGCCCAGCACCGAGCCGCTATAGCGTTGCTGCATTTGGACCCTAAGCAGGACTGCGAACAGTTCTCCGGACTCAGACAGTTCCCTCAAAAAACGAGTCATCAGGCAAACACCTCCTCTACTTCTCCATCGCGACCCGCGTCTGCACCGGGCGCCGCCCTGTTTGATCCCGCAGGCCACGCCGCAACCCGGACCTCCCTCAGCCAGACCGTGGCCGGCGAGCATCCATGGACCCGGAATTCGAAGTCCTCGACTGTTTCTCCGGTTTCAAAGAAGACCTGCGCCACCGCGCCGCCGCCGGCGATATCCTCAGCCATGACCCCCGCTGAATGGCAGGTTCCGCGCGGCCCGCAAAAGGCCTCGACTTGGGCGATATGCTGGCCGGCTTGGATCTCTCCCTCGGCCCAAAGC
>JACZJQ010000005.1 GCA_014860455.1 Bryobacteraceae bacterium
GGATAGCTGGTTGCAGCGATAATGGGAGTATTGTGAACCAACGCTTCCTGGGGACATTGCTGCTGGCGGCTTGCGCGACGCATCTGTGGGCGGCTCCGCCGACGACGGAGGAGATCGATGCGGCGGTGGCGGGGTTGTCGGAGAAGACGGGATTTGTGAAAAAGCATCCGATCAAGGTGGAGGTGATCGGGCGGGATGGATGGAAGGCGTGGCTGGACGAGCAGATCAGGGAGAACGTGAAGCCGGAGGAGATCCGGGCCGAAGAGTTGACGCTGAAGAAGTTTGGATTGATCCCGAAGGACTACGATCTGCGGGCGGCCACGGTGGATCTGCTGGGTGAACAGGCGGCGGCGGTATACGACCACAGAAAGAAGCGGTTGCTGTTTGTGGAGGGCGCGCCGGAGGCGATGAGGGAGATCGTGCTGGTGCACGAGTTGGCGCATGCGCTGGCGGACCAGAGCTACGATTTGACGCGGTTTCTAGAAAAGGGTCCGAAGACGGACGAGGCGGAACTGGCGCGGATGGCGGTGGTGGAGGGGCAGGCGACGTGGCTGATGTATGAGACCCAGTTGAGCCGGATGGGGATGTCACTGAACGGGAATTCGCAGGCGCTGGGGATGATTGCGTCGGCGGGGACGAATCTGGCGGCGGGGATGTTTCCGGTGTTCGAGAAAGCGCCATTGTATTTGAGGGAGACGCTGCTGTTTCCCTACATGGCGGGGTTGCTGTTCCAGCAGGCGGCGATCGACAGGCTGGGAAAAAAGGCGTTCAGCGAAGTGTTGACGCGGCCGCCGGGGACGGCGCGGGAGATTTTGCATCCGGAGATCTGGCTGTCGGGGTGGAAGCCGGAAACGACGGCGCTGCCGAAGGTTGACAGGCAGGGCGAGTACAAGACGCTGAATGTGGGCAGCGTGGGCGAGTTGGATTGGCGGATCCTGTTTGAACAGTACGCGGGCCGGGAGGAGGCGCTGGCGGTGGCGCCGGGATGGCGGGGCGGGACGTTTGATTTGCTGGAGCACAAGAAAGACGGGCGGCTGGTGCTGCGGTTTGCGGCATCGTGGGCGGACGAAGAGACCTCGAAGAGGTTCATGCGTCTGTATCAGAAGGTGATGGCAGGAAAATGGAGCAAACACGAGGCTCGGGAGGCGGGCGAGGATGCGCTGACAGGGGTTGGCGACGACGGCGGATACTCGATTCGAAGGCAGGGGAGGGTGGTGTATGGGATGGAGGGAATGAAACCGTGAGGGCGGTGGGATGCGTCCTGTGGGGTATATTGGAAGAAAATCCATGGACAAACTGAACAGAAGAGAAGCCCTGATGGCGGGCCTGGCGGGGGCGCTGTCGCCGCAAATGCTGAAAGCGTCGAAAGTGCCGCGGATGGCGCCGGACCTTGTGGTTTCCCGGGTGGGTGGCGAGCAGATCCGGTTGAGCCAGTACCGAGGCAAGATCCTGATTTTCGAACTGCTGCTGACGACGTGCCCGCATTGCCAGCGGTGCGCGCACACGGTGCAGAAGGTGCTGACGGATTACAAGTTGAGGGGTGTGGAGGCGCTGGGGGCGGCGATCAACGATGAAGCGCGGTTCGATCTGCTGCGGTTTGAGATGGGTGCGGGTTCGAAGTTCCCGATGGGGATCGCGGACCGCAACAAGGCGTATGAGTTCCTGCAGGCGGATTTGAACGCGGGGCCGGTGTATTTTCCGCAGTTGATCCTGATCGACCGGAAGGGGATGATCCGCGCGCAGTATGCGGGGGTGGACAAGTTTTTCGAGCGGGAGGAAGAGAATTTGCGAAGGATGCTGGACACGCTGCTGGCCGAGCCGGCGACGGGTCAGGGGGCGAAGAAGTGAACAGACGGAACCTGATTTTCGCCGGGCTTGCGGGCCTTTCGACGCGGGCGTTTGGAGCGCAGCTACCGCGCGCGGCGCCGCCGCTGAAATTCATTTCGCACCGGGGCGAGCAGATCGACCTGGCCAACTACAGAGGCAAGGTGGTGCTGCTTGAGTGGCTGTTGACGACGTGCCCGCATTGCCAGACGAGTTCGACGGTGTTGAGCAAGCTGCAGAAGGAGTTTGGAGCGAAGGGCGTGCAGGCGCTAGGCATCGCGATCGACGACAACGCCGGGCCGAAGCTGCCGGACTACGTGAGCAGGTATGCGTCGGGTTTCCCTGTCGGCGCGTTGCCACACCGCCTGGCGACCAGTTTCCTACAGGCCAGCATCATGCAGCCGCTGATGATGCCGCAGATGGTGATCATCGACCGGAGGGGGATGATCCAGGAGCAGTATGGCGGCAACGATCCGTGGCACACGAACATGGAGAAGAATCTGAGGGCGTCGATCGCGAAGTACCTGGCGCAGCCTGGGGGGGCGGCGAAGAAGGGTCCGGCGAAAAAGAAGTAGGGGGGCGGCTAGACCAGCATTTTTTTGACGACGTTGCCGTGGACGTCGGTGAGGCGGAAGTCGCGGCCCATGTGGCGGTAGGTGAGCTTCGTATGGTCGAAGCCGAGGCAGTGCATGATGGTGGCCTGCAGGTCGTGGACGTGGACCTTGTCCTCGGTGACGTTGAAGCCGATGTCGTCGGTGGCGCCGATGACCTGGCCGCCCTTGATGCCGCCGCCGGCGAGAAACATTGAATAGGCCAGCGGGTGGTGGTCGCGGCCGGCGTTTTCGGGGTCGAGGGTGTTGCGGATCTCGACCATGGGGGTGCGCCCGAATTCCCCGCCCCAGACGATCAGAGTGTCATCGAGAAGGCCGCGCTGCTTGAGGTCTTTGATGAGGGCGGCGGTGGGCTTGTCGGTGGCGTCGGTGTTGCGCTTGAGTCCCTTGTTGAGGTTGGTGTGCTGGTCCCAGGAGGCGTGCATCATGAGGACGAAGCGGGTGCCGCGTTCGACGAGGCGGCGGGCGAGCAGGCAGTTGGCGCCAAACTGGCGGGTGTCGGGCTCATCGAGGCCGTAGAGTTCGCGGATGTGGGCGGGTTCGGAGGAGAGGTCGGCGAGTTCAGGGGCGGCGGACTGCATGCGGTAGGCGAGTTCGTAGGACTGGATGCGGGAGGCGATCTCCTGGTCGCCAGTCGATTCCATGCGAAGGCGATTGAGGTCGGAGGCGGCGTCGAGGACGGCGCGCTGTGATTTGTTGTCGACGCCGGAGGGGTTCGAGAGGTAGAGGATGGGGTCGCCGGAGTTGCGCAGAAGGGTGCCTTGGAAGTGGGAGGGCAGGAAGCCGGAAGAGAAGTTGGACGCGCCGCCGCTGGTGCCGACGCCGGAGGTGAGCACGACAAAGCCGGGCAGGTTTTCCGATTCGCTGCCGAGGCCGTAGAGAGCCCAGGCGCCCATGGTGGGGCGGCCGAGCTGGATGGAGCCGGTGAACAGAAGAAGCTGGCCGGGGTGGTGGTTGAAGGCCTCGGTGTACATGGAGCGGACGAGGCAGATGTCGTCGGCGCATGAGGCGATGTTGGGGATGAAGTCGGAGAATTCGATGCCGGACTGGCCGTGGGGTTTGAAGACGCGGGGGCTGGCCAGGACCTTGGCGCTCTTGTTGATGAAGGCGAGGCGGAGCTGCGAGGTGAGCGACTCGGGCAACGGCTTGCCGGACCATTTGGCGAGGCCGGGCTTGGGATCGAAGAGATCCATCTGGCTGGGCGCGCCCTCCATGAACATGAAGATGACGTTCTTGGCCTTGCCGGGGAAATGGGGCTGTTTCGGCGCGAGCGGATTTGAGGATTTAGACTGGGCGGCGCGGCCGTCGCGGGCGAGCAGGTGGCCGAGGCCCAACATGCCGATGCCACAGCCGACTTCGCCCAGGAAGCGGCGGCGATTGCGGAGAGCGAGGGTGTCGTTGAGTTCCATGGATGGGGCCTATTCGCGGGTGATGAATTCGTCGAGGTTGAGAAGGACGCGGGCGACGTTCACCCAAGCGGCTTCGTTGGGATTGACGGGGAGCAGATCGGCGGCGGTCTTCGGATCAGTCGAGAGCTGGGCCGCAGAGGAATCGAGCAGGGCGGTGAGACGGGTGCGCTCGGCGGCAGAAGGGGTGCGGCCGAGGGCGAGAAGGAAGGCTTCGTCGAAGCGGCGGTCGGAGTCCGGCTGCTGGGATAGGCGGAGGGCGAGGGCCTGGGCGGCTTCGAAGAAGACGGGATCGTTGAGAAGGTTGAGGGCCTGGAGCGGCGAGTTCGACCGACGGCGGCGGGAGCAGGCGACGTTGGAATCCGGGGCGTCGAAGTTCATGAGCATGGGGTAGGGCGTGGTGCGCTGGAAGTGGATGTAGAGGCCGCGGCGGTAGCGCGAGGGGCCTTCGTCGTCGTTCCATTTGACACTGCCGGCGTAGCCGAGTTCGGCGATGCCTCTGGGCTGGGGCGGGCGGACGCTGGGTCCGCCGATGGAGTCGTTGAGCAGGCCGGCGGCGGAGAGGGCGGCGTCGCGGATCTGTTCGGCTTGCAGGCGGATGCGGGACTGGCGGGCGAGGAGGGTGTTTTCAGGATCCTTTTCGAGAAGCTCGGGGCGGGTGTTGGAGGACTGGCGGTAGGTGGCGGAGGTGACGAGGAGGCGAAGGGTCTGCTTGACACTCCAGCCGGTGTCGCGGAAGTTGGAGGCGAGCCAGTCGAGCAGTTCGGGATGGGTGGGCGGAGCGCCCTGGGTGCCGAAGTCCTCGGAGGTGAGGACGAGACCTCGTCCGAACATTTCCTGCCAAAGACGGTTTACGGCGACGCGGGCGGTGAGGGGGTTCTCTGGTGAAACCAGCCAGCGGGCGAAGGTGAGGCGGTTGCGGGGGGCGCCTTCAGGC
>JACZJQ010000039.1 GCA_014860455.1 Bryobacteraceae bacterium
TTCCCCCGCGAACTTCCAGAACGCGGTCGTCGACACACCCGGCCGCGCCCTGACCACCAACGTCAACGGCACCGCCCGCAACACGAATAACACCCTCACCGACGGCGCCGCCAACATCAACGTCTGGCTGCCCCACCACACCGCCTATGTCCAGCCCGTCGAGTCCATCGAAACCGTCAACATCACGACGAATTCCTTCGACGCCGAGCAGGGCATGGCCGGCGGTGCGGCCATCACGGTCTCCACCAAGTCCGGTACGAACGAAATCCACGGCTCCGGTTTCTGGTTCCATAACGACCAGCACCTGAACACCGCCCCGTACTTCCGCGCCGCCACCTACAAGCTCCCGCTCACCATCTTCAATCAGGGCGGCGGCACCATCGGCGGTCCGATCAAGAAGGACAAGCTGTTCTACTTCTTCTCCTTCGAGCGCACCATGGAGCGCACCGGCTACTCCGGCAACTACTCCGTCGCACCCCAGGACTTCCGTGACGGCGACCTCAGCCAGCGGACCAACATCGGCATCATCTACGATCCCGCGACCGCGCCGATGAACGCCGCTGCTTCTCGAACCCCGTTCGCCAACAACATCATCCCGAAATCGCGTTGGAATCCCCTCTTCCCGAACATCTATTCGAAGATGCCGCTGCCCAACCAGATCTCGCCCACCGATCCCTTCAACCTCAGCGGCAACTATTTCGCCGCCGCCACACTGAAGCTCGATCGTAACCAGTACGACCTGAAAATGAACTACGCCGCCACCGAAAAGCTCATGATCTGGGGCAAGTACTCCCGCATGGACGCTCCCGTGACCGGCGCCTATCCCTTCGGTGAACTCGGCGGCGGCGCCCTCGGCACCGACGGCCAGGGCGACACCCGCACCCAGATGCCCGTCATCGGCTACAACTACACCTTCTCGCCCACCTTCTTCATGGACGGCGTCTTCGGCTTCACCCGCATGGACCAGACGGTTCTGCTGCCGGGCACCGACAAAAACATCGGCCTCGACGAATGGAAGATCCCTGGCACCAACGGTGGCCGCCAGTATGCCGACGATCCCCGCTACGGCGGAGCCCCGCACCTGTCGAGCTTTGGCTTCAGCGACATCGGCTTTAGCGCGACGTGGGCCCCGGTTTGGCGTAAGGAGCAGACCTACACCTACACCACCAACTTCTCGAAGATCCAGGGCGCCCATGAGTTCCGCTGGGGCTTCGAAGCCCGCAAGCTCATGATGGACCACTGGCAGCCCGAAACCGCCAACCCGAGGGGCCGTATCAACTTCGCTGGCGGTCCAACTCAGCACCCGACTCAGAACACCACGCTTCGTGGCGGCACCAGTTGGGCAGCGGCTCTACTGGGCCTCACGGCCAGCTACACCAAGTCGATCCAGTACTTCGAGATGAAAACCCGTGAGTGGCAGTTCGCCGGTTACTTCCGCGACCGCTGGCAGGTGAACCGCAAGCTGACCCTCAACCTCGGCGTCCGTTATGAGTACTATCCGCTCATCAATCGCGCCGACCGCGGTATCGAGCGCTGGGACCCCTCCACCAACATCGTCTACTTCGGCGGCATCGGCAACACGCCGCGTAACGTCGGCATGACGGTTTCCAAGAAACTGTTCGCCCCTCGCGTCGGCTTCGCCTACCGCCTTAGCGACAACAACGTCATCCGCGCGGGCTACGGCATCACCTTCGACGCCGTCCCGTTCGGCCGTCCGCTGCGCGGCCTCTATCCGGCCACTCTCACCGGTTCCTGGCCCACCCCTGTCGCCTTCGGCTGGTTCAACAATCTCAACGAAGGCATCCCGGACGTCCCGACGCCCGACATCAGCTCTGGCCAGGGCATCCTCCCGGTCAGCCTCAACATGGGCCCGCGCTCGCCTTGGGGCGGCCAGCTCAACCGCGGCTACATCCAGTCCTGGAACCTTACCTTCGAGCGCAAACTGCCGTTCGATATGGTCGGTTCGGTCGCCTATGTTGCCACCAAGACCATCCGCCAGATGATCGACCGCAACATCAATACGATCGGACCCGGCCTCGGCGGCGACAATCGCAATCTGCCGCTTTACAAGGCTCACGGCCGCACCATCGGCATGAACATGTGGGACGGCATCGGCTATGCCACCTACAACTCGCTGCAGGCCACCCTGAACAAGAACTTCACCCACGGCCTGTTCATGAAGTCCTCGTTCACTTGGGGCAAGGCTCTCAACATGGCTGACGACACCGGCTGGGCCGGCGTCTGGGGCTGGAACTGGGAGCCCATGCTCGACCGCAACTACGGTCCGGCCGGCTACGACCGCAAGTACTCGTTCACCAACGCCTGGGTCTACGAGCTTCCCTTCGGCAAGGGCCAGAAGTGGGGCACAGACAACACGGCGATGGACCTGATCTTCGGCGGTTGGCGCATCAACGGCACCTTCTACGCCTACACCGGCACCCCGTTCTACATCAGCGGCAGCGGCTCTTCGTTGCTCTGCACCGGTTGCACCCAGACCGCGGAGCAGCTGGGTCCCTTCGTGAAACTCGACAAGAAGGGCGTCGACCAGCCCTTCTTCGAGCAGAGCGCCTTCCGCGACCCGCTGTTCTGGCAGCGCCAGACCGGCGAATTTAAGCCCGGCTCCACCGGCAAGCTGCCGTTCTACGGCCCCGGCTTCTGGCAACTGAACCCGGCCATGTTCAAGAACTTCAAGATCACCGAACGGGTGAACATGGAGTTCCGCGCCGAGTCCAACAACCTCGCCCACAACACCCGCTGGAGCAACCCCAACGGTTCGTCGGGCAATATGCAGCTCAACGCCGACGGTTCGCTCAACACCTCCGTCACGCGTCCGCTGCGCGGCTTCGGCTCCATCACCGGCGCCGATTCCTTCCGCCAGTTCCGCTTCGGCCTGCGCCTGCAGTTCTAAGCGCAACGCCAGCCAAACCTGAGAGGGCGTCCCGCCAGGGGCGCCCTCTTTCTTTGTCCTCACAAAAAGAGCTAAACTCCTGTTGACCTGTCTACAACTATAGGGTTGACCCTGAAATCAGGAGGCGCACACTTGACCGTTACTGAACTCGCCCGGCGCTGCGGCCTGTCCCGCACCGCCGTTCTTTATTACGAATCAGAGGGTCTGCTGCCGCCTCCCCCGCGCACCACGGGCAACTACCGGCGTTACGGTGAGCCGCATCTCATTCGGCTTGCCCGCATCCGCCAGTACCGCGACGCGGGCCTGACGCTGGACGATATCCGCGGACTGCTCGATGCACGGCCCGGCAATGAAGCTTCGGCCGTTCTCGAACGCCGCCTCTCGGCAATCGCCTCGGAGATCGATCGCCTTCGCGGCCACCAGCGTTCCATCCTTCAACTCATCAAGACCAAGCAATCCTTCAGGAGATTCAAAATGTTGACCAAAGACAAACTCGTTTCCATCATGCGCGCCGCCGGACTCACCGACGACGACATGAACCGCTTCCATCAGGAGTTCGAATCCAGCGCCCCGGCCGAACACCAGGAGTTCCTCGAATTCCTCAAAATCCCGGTCGCGGAAATCATACAAATCCGCGAATGGTCGCGTAAAGGCAAGTAGTTCGCTATAAACAGCCGCCTCGTTCGAACACCGAGGCCGCGAACGCAGTGAGCGGGTCAGCGGCGGCAGTGTTTGATTCAACGGGGCGGCTGTTTCTTTCTTACCCTTCTTCATCCACGAAGTCGTCCGCCGGGTTCTCGAACTTCGTGTACTCGTGCAGGAAAACCAGCGGCACCTTCCCCGTCGGCCCGTTTCTCTGCTTCGACAGAATCAGTTCCGCCACTCCGCGCAAGTCCTCGCGGTCTTTCTGGTACACCTCGGGCCGGAAGATGAACGCCACCAGGTCGGCGTCCTGCTCGATCGAGCCCGACTCGCGCAAATCGCTCAACTGCGGCCTGTGGTCGCCGATCCTCTGCTCCGGCGCGCGGCTCAACTGCGACAGCACCAGGAACGGCACGTTCAGATCCTTAGCCAGCAGTTTCATGCCCCGCGACAACGCGCCCACTTCCTGCGTCCGGTTGCTGTTCTTGCCCAGTGACGTTGTCGGCATCAGTTGCAGGTAGTCCACCACCACCAGCCCCAATTCGGTCTGCGTCCGCAGCTTGCGCAGCTTGGCGTTGATGTCCATCATCGTCGTCGAACTGGTGTCGTCGATATAGATCGGCGCGTCGAACAGGTCGGTCGCCGCCAGCGACAGCCGCCCGCGCTCGTCACGGTCCAGCGCCCCGATCCTGAACTTCTGCTGATTTACCCTCGCCCGTGAACAAATCAGGCGCGTCATCAGAGATTCCTTCGACATTTCCAGAGAAAATACCGCCACCCCCTTCGGAGTTCTCGGATGTGTCGCCATGTGCAGCGCGATGTTCAATGCCAGCGCCGTCTTGCCCATCGCCGGACGCGCCGCCAGAATGAACAGCTCGCCCCCATGCAGCCCGCCCGTCATGTCGTCGAACTTGATAAACCCCGTGTGCAGCCCGGACTCGCGGTGCGACGGGTCCAGAAACGCCCCCACCCCCCCTTCGTAGTTCTCGAACACCTGCCGCGCGCTCACCAGGTCGGCCTTGGTCTGCGATTCGCTCAGCTTCAGCAGCGACGTCTGTGCCGCGCTGATGATCCCTGACGGCGCTTCCTCGCCCATGTAGCAGCGCTGCATGATCTCCTGCGACGAGTAGATCAACTCGCGCAGCACCGCCTTTTCCTTCACGATCTGAACGTAGCTTTCGAGGTTGTGCAGCTCCGGCAACCCCTCGTCCAGGCTGATCAGATAGCTCAGCCCGTCTACCGCCTCAAGCTCGCCGTACTTCATCAGCTCGTTGGCCAGCGTCACCCTGTCGATGCGCTCTTCGCGCTCGTTCAACTCCACCATCCGGCGGAAGATCTTGCGATGCTTCTCCACGCTGAAATCGTCGGCCAGCAGCGCCGACGCCACCGCCACAAATGTCGAGTCGTTCAGCAGGATCGCGCCTAGCACCATGCGCTCGGCATAGACGTTCGACGGCAATCCGCGTTCAAATTCCGGATTGCGGGTGCTCTGCTGGGTGGCCATGGCAGGGGGTCGACCCTCATTCTAACCCGCAGGCTTTCCCTGCGATCCGGCAACATGGCCGCCGCCCGCCTTACTCACAACTTTGTTTTACTTTTCCACCGCCGTCCACAGCTTTTCCACAGCCACGGCGCCTACTTCATTTCAATCGCCAGCACCGTCACATGCGGATCAGCCTTCACCCCGCTCACCTCCAGCGTCAATCCTCCGCCCGTGCTCCTGAATCCCACCTTCGCCTGCCCGCCAAGCCACCTCACCGCTTTCGGCGACCCTTTCAGCCCCTTCAGTTCAAGGCTTGCGCCCGGCCAGTCGTACACATGCACATACACCGTCTTGCCCTTCGCCGTCGTGCGGATACCCGCCGTCTGTTGCAGCGGCCCGTACGTGGTCCCGTAGATCGATTCGCCGTTCTTGCTCATCCACTCGCCCATCGCCTTCAGCCTCTCAACGAATTCTGGCTGAATCTCACCCTCCGGCGTTGGTCCCACGTTCAGCAGGAAATTGCCGCCCTTGCTCGCCGCGTCCACCAGCGCCCGGATCAAATCGGTCGTCGATTTATAGCGCGTGTCGTTCTTGTTGTAGCCCCAGGTTTCGTTGATGGTCATGCACGTTTCCCAGGGCTGGAAATCCTCGGGTTTCGGCGGCGTCTGGCTCAGCCCCGCATCATTCGGATCCACATTGCCCACCGTCGCTCCCTTCATCGGAATCGCTTTCGGAAGCCGCTGCTCCGGCGTCACGTAATCGCCGGTCAGCCCGATCCGGTTGTTGATCAGCGCCATCGGCTGGATCTCGTGGATCATCTTGTGGAACCGGCGCCCGTCATACTTGCGCTGGTTGTCCAGCCCGTCAAACCAAACTACGAACAAATCCCCATAGCCGGTCAACAGCTCGCGCAACTGCAACCCCATGTAGTCCAGATATGTCGACCACTCGGCCCGCCACGGCTCGCCGCGCCAGTTCACGTTCGAGTCGATCGCCGTGTCGCGGTACCCGGCGTGGTTCAAATCCGGCGGCGAGTAATAGAAACCCAGCGGCACGCCCTCGGCCTTTGCCGCTTCGGCCAATTGCGCCGCGATATCCTTGCCGTAGGGCGTCCGCGTGATCTTGTAATTCGTGTAGGCCGAGTCGAACATCGAATAGCCGTCATGGTGTTTCGAGGTGAAAACGATATAGCGCTGCCCGGCCGCTTTCGCCAACCGCACCCACGCCCCCGCGTCGAACTTCACCGGGTTGAATCGCTCCGGCAACTTTCTGTAATCGGCTTCGCTGATCCCCCACCGGCTTTGCCCCATGATCGGCCACGACGCCTCCACGCTCGCCAGCGAATACGGACCCCAATGGATGAACATTCCGAACTTCGCGTCATTAAATCGCTTTAGCCTCTCCGCGGCCGGATCGGCCTGCCCGCTCAGATTCACCGCGCCCGCACACAGCAGCGCAACCAGACACCATCGAATCGCCATGCGTGCGATTGTATTACTCCCCGCCGCCGGCTGCATCGGTCAATCAGACCGAATACTCCGGGAAGCTCGGATAAAACCTGTCAATACTGAGTCGGGCGGGTTGAACTCAGTAGCCGCGAGAGGGGAAGATGGGAGTGCAAACAGATATTTCTGTCGGGAACTCTTCTCATGAAACCACTTGGATACAAGCCCGAATCGGCGCACGACATTTTCAAGAGCGATGTGTTCAGGCGTGAGGCACACCCGCTTGATCCCTTCTTCACCCCCGGTAACATCGCCATGATCGGCGCCACCGAGAACCCGGGCAGCGTCGGCCGCACGACGATGTGGAACCTGATGAGCACCCCGTTTGGCGGCGCCATCTTTCCGGTCAACCCCAAGCGCCAGAGCGTGTTGGGCATCAAGGCCTATCCGACCGTCAAGGACATCCCCGCCGAAGTCAGCCTGGCCGTCATCACCACCCCCGCCAAGTTCATCCCCGGCATCATCAGGGAGTGCGGCGAAGCCGGCATCAAGGCCGCCGTCGTCATATCCGCCGGATTCAAGGAAGCCGGCGAGGAAGGCAAGCGCCTCGAACGCGAACTGCTCGCCGAAGCCGCCCACGCCAACATGCGCATCATCGGCCCCAACTGCCTTGGCGTCATGATCCCCCCCTCCGGCCTCAACGCAACCTTTGCATCCTGCATGGCCCGGCCCGGCAACGTCGGATTCCTCTCCCAGTCCGGCGCCCTCTGCACCGCGGTTCTCGATTGGTCCATGCGCGAAATGGTCGGGTTCTCGGCCTTCATGAGCCTCGGCTCGATGGCTGACGTCGGTTGGGGCGATCTCATCTACTACCTCGGCAACGATCCCAAAACCCGTTCCATCCTCATCTACATGGAGTCGGTCGGCGACGCCCGCAGCTTCCTCTCCGCCGCCCGTGAAGTGGCGATGAACAAGCCCATCATCGTCATCAAGGCTGGCCGCACCGCCGCAGGCTCCAAGGCCGCCGCCTCCCATACCGGCTCGCTCACCGGCTCTGACGACGTCCTCGATGTCGCCTTCATGCGCTCCGGCGTCCTGCGCGTCAACAATATCTCCGACCTGTTCTACATGGCCGAGGTTCTCGCCAAACAGCCCCGCCCCAAGGGCCCGCGTCTCACCATCCTTACCAACGCCGGCGGACCCGGCGTCCTCGCCGCTGATTCCCTCCTGCTCGGCAAGGGCGAACTCGCCGACATCTCCGAACAGACCATCGCCGAACTCAACTCGTTCCTCCCCGGCGCCTGGAGCCACTCCAACCCCATCGACATCCTCGGCGATGCCGAACCCGAACGCTATGCCAAGGCCCTCGAAGTCGCCGCCAAGGATCCCAACTCCGACGGCATGCTCGTCATCCTCACCCCCCAGGCCATGACCGACGCCACCCAGACTGCCGAGCACCTGAAACCCTACGCCAAGCTCGGCGACAAACCCGTCCTCGCCTCCTGGATGGGCGGCACCGATGTCGCCGCCGGCGAGCAGATCCTCAACAACGCAGGTATCCCCACTTACGCGTACCCCGATACCGCCGCCCGCCTGTTCAACTACATGTGGCGCTATGCCAGCAACGTCAACGCCCTCTACGAAACCCCCCGCTACGGCGACTCCAATGAATCGGCCGACCGCGACGGCGCCAAGGCCATCATCGACCGCGTCCGCGCCGCCGGCCGCACCATCCTCACCGAACACGAGTCCAAGCAGATTCTCGCCGCCTACGGCATCCCCACCCTGCCCTCGGCCATCGCAACCACGGCCGATGATGCCGTCGCCGCCGCTTCCGGCATGGGCTACCCTGTCGTCCTGAAAATTCACTCCGAGACCATCACCCACAAGACCGACGTCGGCGGTGTCATCCTCAACCTCAAGGACGAAGCCGCCGTTCGTGCCGCATTCGACTCCATCCGCGACTCGGTCACCGCCAAGGCCGGCGCCGAACATTTCGGCGGCGTCAACGTCCAGCCCTTCGCCAAACTCGACGGCTATGAAGTGATCATCGGCTCCTCCATCGATCCCCAGTTCGGCCCCGTCATGCTGTTCGGCATGGGCGGCCAGCTCGTCGAAGTCTTCAAGGACCGCTCGCTCGCCCTGCCTCCTCTGAATACCACCCTCGCCCGCCGCCTCATGGAGCGGACGAAGATCTTCACCGCCCTCAAAGGCGTCCGCGGCCGCAAACCCGTCGATATCGCCGCTCTCGAACAACTCCTGGTCCGCTTCAGCCTGCTTGTCGTCGACCAGCCCTGGATCAGCGAGATCGACATCAACCCGCTGATCGCCTCGCCCGATCGCCTACTGGCCCTCGACGCCCGCGTCGTGCTCCACGATCCGGCCACTGCTGAGTCCGAACTGCCTCGCCCCGCCATTCGCCCTTACCCCGTCCAATACGAAGGCGCCTGGACAATGAAGAACGGCGACCCGGTCACCATCCGCCCCATCCGTCCCGAGGACGAGCCCATGATGGTGAAGTTCCACGAAGCGCTCTCCGAACGCACCGTCTACCAGCGCTACCTCCAAATGCTCAACCTGAGCCAGCGCATCGCCCACGAACGCCTCACCCGCATCTGCTTCATCGACTACGCCCGCCAGATGGCCATCGTCGCTGAACGTGAAGTCCCCGGCACTTCCGAAAAACAGATCATCGCCGTCGGCCGCCTCCAGGGCATCACCGGAGCCACCGAATCGGAATTCGCCGTCGTCGTCGCCGACGAATATCAGAAGACCGGCCTCGGCACTGAACTTCTCCGCCGCCTTATCGAAATCGGCAAGGCCGAAGGCGTCAAGGTCATCACCGCCGACATCCTCGCCGAGAACTCCGCCATGCAGAAAGTCAGCGAAAAGCTCGGTTTCAAACTCATTCGCGAACCCGGCGATCCAGTGGTATCAGCCCGGCTCGAATTGTAGTATTCTCGCAGGAACGGTCACTTCCGCGCCCGTTGGCCTGGAAGACCTTTCAGGAGGACAATCGAATGGCTTTTTGCCCCAACTGCGGCGCGCAGGTGAACGGGAGCTTCTGCGGCAACTGTGGCGCCACCATGAGCGCCGGACCCGCCCCAGGCTCCGAGCAGCAGCAACAGCAGCAGCAGTATCAGCAGCCGCAATACCAGCAGCCGCAGTACCAGCAGCAGGCCCAGGCCGGCGGACTCTCCCAGAACGCCGCCTCCGCCCTCTGCTACCTGCTCGGCTTCATCACCGGGATCATCTTCCTCGTGATGGCGCCGTACAACACCGACCCCAAGGTCAAATACCACGCCTGGCAGTCGATCGGCTTCAACGTCGCCTACATCGCGCTTTGGTTCATCCTCACCATCCTGACCACCCTCACCGGCGGCATCCTCGGGCTGATCCTCGTCCCCATTGGGCTTCTTATCAGCCTCTGCGTCTTCGCGCTCTGGCTCTTCATGATGTACAAGGCCTATCAGGGTGAAGGCCTCCACCTGCCCATGATCGGCGACTTCGCCAAAAAACAGGCCGGCCTCGTCTAGCCGCGGCGCCTTGTCTTGGTA
>JACZJQ010000040.1 GCA_014860455.1 Bryobacteraceae bacterium
GGTAGGGGGAGCAGGAGACGTAGTCCATGCCCACCCGGTAGCAGAACCCAACGGATTCGGGCTCGCCGCCGTGCTCGCCGCAGATGCCGATTTCAAGCTTCGGGTTCGTCTGCCGGCCCTTGGTGACGCCGATCTCGACGAGTTGTCCGATACCTTCCTGGTCGAGAACCTGGAACGGATCGTTCTTGAAGATCTTCTGATCCGCGTAGTCCTGCGAGAACCGGACATAGTCGTCGCGGCTCAGGCCCATGCCGGTCCGCGTGAGGTCATTGGTGCCGAAGCTGAAGAACTCGGCCTCTGTTGCGACCTTGTCAGCCGTCAGACAAGCGCGCGGGATCTCGATCATCGTGCCGATGAGGAACTTCTGCTTGCCGAGCAGGCCGGCCTTGCCGAGCACTTCCTCGGCCACGGCCTTCACGATGGCCTTCTGGTTGGCGAGTTCCTCGACGCCGCCGATCAGCGGAATCATGACTTCGGGGATGACGGTCTTGCCCTTCTTGGCGACCTGGACGACCGCTTCGAAGATGGCGCGGGCCTGCATCTCGGTGATCTCGGGATAGGTGATGCCGAGACGGCAGCCGCGGTGGCCGAGCATGGGGTTGAACTCATGCAGCTGTTCGACGCGGTGCAGCAACTGGGGCAGAACGGTCTTCAGCGACTTCACGTCGGTGACGAAGTTCTTGTAGCGGTTCACCATCTCCTTCTTCGTCTTGATGTCGGCTGCCGGGAGCTTGGCGAGGTCGACCATCAATTCTTCCCGCTTGGGGACGAACTCATGGAGCGGGGGATCGAGCGTACGGATAACGACCGGGAATCCGTCCATGGCCATGAACAGCCCGGCGAAGTCCTTGCGCTGCATCGGCAGGAGCTTCAGCAGGGCCTTCTTGCGGTCGGCAACGTTTTCGGCGAGGATCATCTTCTGCACGAACGGCAGACGGTCCTCGGCGAAGAACATGTGCTCGGTGCGGCAGAGGCCGATACCCTCGGCGCCGAAGCTGCGGGCAGCCTTGGCGTCGCGCGGGATGTCGGCATTGGCGCGGACGCCGAACTTGCCGCGGAACTTGTCGGCCATCTTCATGAACTTGGCGAAAGTCGGCGAATTGGGATCCGGTTCCTTGGTCTCGGCCTGGCCCAGGTAGACTTCACCAGTCGTGCCGTCCAGCGAAACCCAGTCGCCTTCCTTGATGGTGACCGTCTTCTCGCCCACCTTGACGGTGGCGGACTTGCCGCGCTCGTTGATCGACAGGGCCCCGCAACCGACCACGCAGGGCACGCCCATGCCGCGGGCCACGACGGCCGCGTGTGAACTCTTGCCGCCGACGGCGGTCAGGATGCCCTTGGAGGCGTCCATGCCGTGGATATCGTCAGGGGTGGTTTCCTTGCGGATGAGGATGACGGGCGACTTTTCGGACATCGTCACGGCGTCTTCCGACGTAAAGGCCAGACGGCCAACTGCGGCGCCGGGGCTGGCGTCGATGCCGGTGGCAAGCTTCACCAGCGTCTTCAACGAGGCGGGGTCGAAGACGGGGTGCAGCAACTGGTCGAGCTGATTCGGCGCGACGCGCATGACGGCCGTCTTTTCGTCGATCAGCTTCTCCTCGACCATGTTCACAGCCAGCTTCACGGCCGCCGGGCCGGTACGCTTGCCGTTGCGGGTCTGGAGCATGTACAGGACGCCTTCCTGCACGGTGAACTCGAAGTCCTGCATGTCCTTGTAGTGCTTCTCGAGCATCGCCGTGATGTCGCGGAGCTGCTTGTAGACGTTTTTGTTCCAGGCTTCCAGTTCGGAGATCGGCTGCGGCGTACGGATGCCGGCCACGACGTCCTCGCCCTGCGCGTTCACCAGGAACTCGCCGTAGAACACCTTCTCGCCGGAACCAGGATCGCGCGTGAAGCCGACGCCGGTGCAGGAGCTGTCGCCGGTGTTGCCGAACACCATCGCCTGGATGTTGCAGGCCGTGCCCAGACGGTCGTCGATCTTTTCCATCTTGCGGTAGTAGCTGGCCTTCGGCGCCCACCAGGAGTTGAACACCGCGTTGCGGGACATGATGAGCTGCTCGCGGACATCCTGCGGGAAGTCACGCTTGGCGTGCTTCTTCACAACCTTCTTGTACTCTTCGATGATGACCTTCAGGTCTTCGGCAGAGAGGTCGGTATCGAGCTTCGCCTTCCGCTTGGCCTTCATCGCATCCCACACGTCGTCAAAGTGCTCCATCTCGATTCTCATCGAGACCTCGCCGAACATCTGGATGAAGCGGCGGTAGCAGTCGTAGGCGAAGCGGGGGTTGTTGGTTTTCGCGGCCAGGCCCTCGGTGGTCTTGTCGTTGAGGCCGAGGTTGAGGATGGTGTTCATCATGCCGGGCATGGAGAACTTGGCGCCGGACCGCACGCTCATCAGCAGCGGGTCGGAGGCGTCGCCGAACTTCTTGCCGACAAGCTTCTCGACGGCTTCCATGGACTTCCAGATCTGCTCGTCGACTTCCTTCGGCACCTTGCCGTCGTTATCAAAAAAGACGTTGCAGACGTCGGTGATGATCGTGAAACCAGGAGGCACCGGCACGCCGGCGCGGCACATCTCGGCCAGGCCTGCGCCTTTGCCGCCGAGGGTGTCCTTCATGGTCCCGTTGCCGTCGGCCGTGCCGCCGCCGAACGAGTAAACGTACTTGGTCATTGAACAGGGTCTCCTAATGATTTGAGGAAGAGTTGGATGATTCAGTGGTTGATTCAGTAACGATCTCCGAGAAGTCGGCGACCGAGGAAAAAGCGTTGAGAATGAGGCCCAGCAGGCTGAGCCGGTTGGCGCGCACGCCCGGTTCCGGGGCGTTCACCAGCACGTCGTCGAAAAACTTGTCGGCGGCTGGGCGCAGGGTTGCGATCAACTGCAGCGCGCGGATGTAATCGCGCGAAGCGACACAGGCTTCCACCTGCGGTTGAAGTTGTTCCACTTCGGCATGCAACGCCTTTTCGGCGGCATGTTCAAGCAGATTCACGTCGACGGCTCCGGCCGGCTCGCCGGCCTGCCTCAAAATATTCCGGATGCGCTTGAAGCTGGCGGCCAGGGGTTCGAAATTCTCCGTCTGGCGGACCATGCGCAATGCGAACAGCCGGTCCTCGCAGTCCACAAGATTCGCCGGCGATGCGGCGAGCACGGCGTTGATCTCGTCGTAGCGGAAATTGCGGATGTCGCGGAAGTAGTAGCGGACGCGCTCCCAAAGGAAGTCGGAGAGTTCCTTCGACAACCCGTCGAAGCCGAGCGCCAACCGGCCTTCCACCAGGACTTTCACCACGCCCTGCGCCGCGCGGCGCAAAGCAAACGGATCTTTCGATCCACTGGGGATCATGCCGACCGAGAAACACGCCTTCAGCGTGTCCAGTTTGTCGGCCAGCGAAACCACCTTCCCGGAAAGCGTTGCCGGGATCGGATCCTCCATGCTTTGCGGCAGGTAGTGCGAGTAGATCGCCTGCGCGACCTCTTCGGGCTCGCCCTGTGAACGGGCATAGAGTCCGCCCATGACGCCCTGCAGTTCAGTGAGTTCCTTCACCATCTCGGTGGTGAGGTCGCACTTTGACAACTCGGCGGCTCGCACGCAGGTGGCTTCATCAGCGCCCAGCGCGTTGGCGAGTTCGGCGGCGAGCGCCTTCATGCGTTCGGCCTTGTCATAGTACGAACCCAGCTTGGCCTGGAAGGTAACGCTCTTCAGATCGTCGACGCGGGCGGCGATGGGCTTCTGCTGGTCGAACTCCCAGAAGAAGCGGGCGTCGTTAAAACGCGCTTCGAGTACGCGCTCGTTGCCCTTGCGGACATAGCCCTGGCGGTCGGCTTTGATATTCATCACGGCGACAAACGCCGGCGCCATCGAGCCGTCTTCCTGCGACAGGGTGAAATAGCGCTGGTGGTGGCGCATCACCGTCGTCAGCACTTCGCGCGGCAGGTCGAGGAACTTGGCGTCGAACGAGCCCAGGATGGGCGTCGGGAACTCGGTGAGATAAACCAGGTCGTCGAGCAGGGCCGCGTCAGCCACCAGCGTGAAGCCGGTCGCTTTGAGAAGTTTCTTGATGCCCGATTCGATCCGCTTGCGCCGCTCTTCGGCGCTCAGAATGACGCCGTTCTTCTTTAGCCGCTCCTCGTAGTTCGAATGGTCGAAGGCGATTTCGCAGGAGCCCATCCGGCGGTGGCCGCAGGACAGTGAGCCCGAACGAACGCCGCCGACTTCAAAGTCGACGATCTGGTCGCCCAGCAGGCACGCCACCCAGCGGATCGGCCGAATGAAGCGTACGCCGTCCTTGCCGGTCCAGTACATCGCCTTGGGCCAGGGGATGCGCGCGATCAAAGCGGGCAGCGCCGAGGCGAGCAGTTCGCGGGTCTCTTTGCCGGTGACGGTGCGGCGCAGCGCGAAGTACTCGCCCTTGGCCGTGGTCTCCGTGACCAGGTCCTCCACCGCGACGCCGTTCTTCTTCGCGAAACCCATCGCTGCGCCGGGGCCGGCCGACTTCGGCGGTCCCATGACGACTTCCTCGCGGTCCTGCTGGCGGGTCTCTATCGCCTCGGTCCTGAGCACCAGTCGCCGTGGCGTGGCGTCGAAACGAAGCGGCGCGCAGGCCAGGCGGTTCTCTTCGAGAAACGCGGCAAACAGTTTTTCGAGTTCGGCCAGAGCAGGCGTGATCATCCAGTGCGGGATCTCTTCCACGCCGAGTTCAAACAGGAAGGGCAGACGCTCGCTCATGCCGCCACCTCCGCGGCCAGTAGCCGCTGCTGATCACACCATGCGGTGGCGGTGCCCACGGCCAGTTTCCTGACGCGCCCGATCACGCCCACGCGCTCGGTCACCGAGATCGCGCCGCGCGAGTCCAGCAGGTTGAACGTATGCGAACATTTCAGCACGTGGTCGTAGGCGGCCAGCAGCGGGAAACGCTTCTTCGCGGCCGGGTCGGCTTCGGCGTCGATGGCGTGGTAGGCGTCGATCAGCCGCTGCGACTCCTTCTCGTGGATGTCCAGCAACTGCCAGAGCATCGCCGTGTCGGCCATCTCGAAGTTGTAGACGGAAAATTGTTGTTCCTCGCGGAACCGGACGTCGCCGTAGCTGACGCCCTTCACCCATTCAATGTCGTAGACCGACTTGCGGTCCTGCAGGAACGCCGTGAGCCGTTCGAGGCCGTAGGTGAGTTCCGCCGGAACCAGGTCCAGGTCCACCCCGCCGCACTGCTGGAAGTAAGTGAACTGGGTGATCTCCAACCCGTCGAGCATCACCTGCCAGCCGATGCCCCAGGCGCCGAGGGTGGGCGACTCCCAGTTGTCTTCCTCGAACTTCAGGTCGTGCTGCGACAGGTTGATGCCGATGGCTTCCAGCGATTCGAGATAGAGATCCATCACGTTCGCCGGCGCCGGCTTGAGGATCACCTGAAGCTGAGAATGCTTGTAGAGCCGGTTCGGGTTCTCACCATAACGGCCGTCGGCCGGGCGGCGCGACGGTTGGACGTAGGCGACGTTATAGGGCTTCGGCCCCAGCACGCGCAGGAACGTCTCCGGGCACATCGTGCCGGCGCCGACCTCCACGTCGTAGGGCTCCTGGACCACGCAGCCTCGGCTGGCCCAGAACTTTTTCAGTTTGAAGAGTGTGTCCTGATAGCAATCCATGCGGGAATCTTTTTAGAGGGCCTCCAGCACCGGCGCGGTCAACAGGCGTCGCTCGATGTGGAGTTCGATCTCCCTGATCAACGCTTTCCTGAGGTCCGATCCGGTGGACTTGGGCCACGACCTGGAAGCGAGGCTGGAGACGGGTGTGTTGGCAATTTCGGCGGCGAGGATCTGCGACTGTTCCGAAATCCGGAACTCCGGCAGGAAGCCGGACAGCCTGACCGCCCAATAGCTGAAATACGTGGCTGCGCGCCAGACGCCACTGGCGCCAGACGCGCGCAGGTCCGCCAGCACGGCGGCCAGCAACCGGAAGTAGCGCTCGTTCGGCTCGGCGGGCGGCAACAACTGTTCAGAAACCTCCGCGATGTAATCGAGCACGACGCCGGCGTCGAAGTCCGATGAAAGACCGAACTGCGATTGCACCAAATCGCAGCCGTCGATCCGGACCAGCTCCAGCGTCTCCTTCTGCAGGTAACTGACTTGGACCTGAGAGAGCCGCTCAAGACTCGAGCCGAACGCGCTTTTGAGACGCCGCGCCCTTTTCGCGACACCCCGGAGCCTGCCATGATCCCGGGTGAAGAAACTGACGACGAGGTCCCCTTCCTGGAACGGGTAGGTTCGAAGAATGAAAGCCTCGCTCACCCGGACCGGCATCTATGGCGCTCGAAGTTCCAGTTTATCACACGAAGAGGTCCGAATTCGGCGGTGGAGTACACTCCGGGCCCACTGGATCTGAACCCGACTAAGGGAGCAGGGCGCGCATCTGGCATTTGCCGATACACTAGGCACAGGAGACCGGCGGTCCTGAATCACCCAGGATTGCCGCACGCAGCATGAGCCTACTCAACGGATCCACCCTACACGACTTCCGAGTCACTAACTTCAAGTGCTTCGAAGATCTGAATTTGACACAGTTGGGGCAAGTCAATCTGGTTGTTGGCAGGAACAGCGTTGGAAAGTCTTCTTTGCTGGAGGCCCTCTACGCGTACAGGAGTGAAGACCCCATCGATGCTCTGGATTCGATTGCATCGCTTCGAGGCGAGAGTTGGAGGCCATCGAGCCGGGGTGCCGCCATCTTGTCGCTCTTCCGTACGAGTCCGAGACCCGGCAGCGAGATGCTGCTCGGTCCGATTGACGATCCCCTGCGGATTCGGCTAAGGGCTTTCAATCGCCGGAAGGATGAGGAAGGCTACTGGCGATACGAGCCTGCTCCAGACTCCACGCCAAGCGACTCCCTCTTCGGGCAATTGACTACCCGTGTCCTCAGGGATGCCTCTCAGGGGATTGAACTCCAATTCCGAGGTGAGATCCTGCGAAGGATGATCCTGGATAGCCGATACCGGCTAAGAAAGCGGACTGCAACCATTGGTATGCAGGGCCCTGAGCAGCAAACGGAGTGTGTGTTCGTCGGTGCCGGTGGGCTTCCTGTATCGATCCTGTCTTCCCTCTGGGACCTTGTCGCCCTCAGTGCGAGTGAGGACGAGGTGGTAGAACTCGTCAGATCCGTATTCCCTGCGGTCGAGCGCATTTCGATGATTGGCCGCTATGAGGGAACTGAGGCAACTGGCGAGCGCCGTGCATTTGTCAAGGCAGTGGGGTTCTCGGAACCAGTGCCAATCCAGAGAATCGGCGATGGAGTTGGCCGCATTCTGGGGATAGCGATTGCCCTGGTGAACGCAAAGAACTTGCTTCTCCTCGACGAGTTCGAGAACGGTCTGCACTACTCCATTCATGAGAGCGTTTGGAGGTTCATTTTTGAAGCGAGCCTGCGCTTAGGGGTTCAAGTTTTCGTGACCACACACAGCCTGGACTGCATCAAAGCGTTCTCCCGCGTGGCGGCACGATCTGACGCAGTTGGATCTTTGATTCGGCTCGAGGAGAAAGGCGGCAAGATCCGCGCCGTCCAGGTGGACGAGAAGACACTTGAAATTGCAGAGCGCAACGCGGTCGAGTTGCGATGAGCGAACTGTATTGTGTCCGGCTGCTCGTCGAAGGGGTGGATGATTGCCACGTCACGATCCACGTTCTGACCGGGAACAACGTCAATTCGTTCCGGGTGAAGGACTGCAATGGCTACAGCAATGTGAAGGATCTCTTCAAGGCTGAACTCAAAGCCTCGGACTCCGCACGAATCGGCATCATCGTCGATGCCGACGGCGAGACCGGCATCGGCGGTCCTGAGCCCCGCTGGGAGAGCCTGAAACATCTGCTCGGCGAGTGCGGCTACAAGGATCTGCCGGCGGAGATGCCCCAGGAGGGATTGATTGCGGTGGGTGGCGAGAAACCGGTCGGCCTCTGGCTGATGCCCGACAATACATCGATGGGCATGCTGGAGCACTTCATGGCAGAACTGGTGCCCGAGGGCGACCGCTTATGGGATCGCGCGTGTCAATCAGTCAACGGAATCCCTGAACCTGATCGTAGGTTCAAACCGCAAGCCAAGCCCAAAGCCGAGGTTCACACCTGGCTGGCTTGGCAGGAAGAGCCGGGTACTCCCTTGGGCTTGGCCGTGAAGAAGAAGTACTTTGACCCTTCCGCCCCAACCGCTCAAGCATTCGTTAACTGGGTGAATAGGTTGCTTGCCGTCGAAGTGCCCGAGTAACCCTGGCTCACGCCATGGTGACCGGGTTTTTCAACGTGCCGATGCCGGTGATCTCGATCTCAATCGTGTCGCCCGGCTTCATCGCCGAGGTGGATCCGGGGGTGCCTGTGAAGATCACGTCACCGGGCACCAGCGTCACGTAGCGGGCAGCGAACTCGACGATGGCCGGACAGTCGAACAGCAGGTCCGAGAGAACTTGCTTCTGTTTCACCTCGCCGTTCAGCCGCGAGCTGATCTGCATCTTCGGACCCGGCTTGAACCCCGCCGCGATCACCGGGCCCATCGGCCCATAGGTATCGGCGCCCTTGGCCCGCCACCATTGCAGGTCTTTGTCCGCGCCGTTCTGCCAGTCGCGCTCGCTCACGTCGTTGCCGCAGGTGTAGCCGAAGATGCCCGCCTCGGCTTCGGCGCGCGAGACGTTCTTCAGCTTCTTGCCAATGACGATGACAAGCTCGGCTTCGTAATGCGTGTTCTTTGAGTCCTTCGGGATGATGATCGGATCGCCCGGATTCTGCAGGCAGGTGATGGGTTTGAAGAAAAACTCCGGCCGCGTTGGTGCGGGCCGGTTGCCGATGTGGCTCTTGTAGTTCAAACCCACGGCCAGCACCTTCGATGGCTCGCACGGGTAGAGCAGCTTCACCGCCGAGATATTATGTGACCGTCCGGCCGCCACCCCGCCAGCCCATGGCGCAGCGGTCAATTCAGTGATGAACTCGCCGGCGAGCAAGCCGTAAGCGGCTCTGCCGCCGCGCTCGAACCGGACAAAGTGCTTCACCTCGTTGCCCTTGACCTCGGCGATGGGGCGGTTCTGTGCGGCCAGGCTGGAGGCGGCGGCCAGTGCCATTGCGGATCGGCGTGTGAGTTTCATGCTAGTTCCGCATTATAATGCCCAACAACATGAACCGCAGGGAATTTCTCTCCGTTTCGGCCGCCGCCGCCCAGCCGTCGCGCCGCGTCCGCGCCGCGTTCCTTGGACTGGCCCACTCACACGCGTCTGAAAAACTGCGTCTGGTGGCGTCGTCGCCGGACTACGAACTGGTTGGTGCGTGGGAAGATAACCCAAAGGTCCGGGCCGAATACGCCAGCCGCAACGTCCGCTGGCGCGAGAAACGTGAGATCCTCGCCGACCCGCAGGTCGAGGCCATCTTCATCGAGAGCGACGTTCCGCGCCACGAATCGCTCGCGCTGGAAGCGGTCCAGGCCGGCAAGCACGTCCACATCGAAAAACCGCCTTCTGACAACATTCGCGGCTTCCGCGCCATTGTCGATGTGGCCCGCAGCAAGAATCTCCATCTCCAGACTGGCTATATGTGGCGGTTCAATCCGGCCGTGGTCCGTGCCATTGAAGCGGCGAAGAATGGCTGGCTTGGCGACGTCTACATGATCCACGCCCGGATGAACACGCTGATCGGCGCCGACCGCCGGCCCGAGTGGGACCTGTTTTCCGGCGGCCAGATGTATGAGCAGGGCGCGCACCTCATCGACATGGTGGTCCGCACCCTCGGCCGACCACTGCGAATCACGCAGTTCCTGCGCCACGACGGCGCCTTCGCTGACAAGTTGAAGGACAATACCGCCGCCGTCCTTGAATTTGCCCGCGCCATGGCAGTGATCACATCGGCGGTCCTGCAGCCCAACGCCAACGCCCACCGCGCGCTCGAAATCATGGGTTCGAAGGGCACGGCCGTCGTCCGGCCAATCGAACCGCCCACCCTGGAGATCGACCTCGCCGTCCCCGCCGGTTCATATAACAAAGGACGGCAGAAGGTCGCTCTGCCGCCCTATGAACGCTATGTCGGCGATATCGCCGAACTCGCCCGCGCCATCCGCGGGGAGGCCAAAATGAGCGTCACCCTCGACGAAGAACTCGCCGTCCAGGAGACACTCATCACCGCCTCGCAGATGGTCCTTTAGACTCTATCCGGCACCACATACGGCGCGCGGTAGTTGCGCGTCTGCATGCGGTTGGCCTCGGCGTCGTTGATGAACTTGCCGTTGGCGTCGATGTTCAACGGCCGCCGCAGCTGATAGCTGACGTTCGCCAGGTGGCAGAACGAAGCAGACCGGGCGCCGATTTCGATCTCCGCGGTCAGCTTGGTGTGGTCGCGCGACTTCACCGCATCCAGGAAGTTCTTCATGTGCGGCGCGGTGTCGCCGGGCTGCGACCTGCCCTCTTCGAGCAGTTCATACTTCTCGCGCCCACCCGCGCCGGCTCCACGTGCGCCGACGAAGTTGCCCGCCGCGCTCTTGTACACTTTATAGCCGCGCTGGTCCAGCGTCATGAAGCCCAAGTCGCCGAAGAAGATGTCGCCGACGTAGTTCGGACCCGTCATGGGGACCAGGCCCTCGGGCGGCGTGGGCAGGTTGCGGACGTCGAAGACGATCTGGCAGTCGTCCCAGGTGTAGGTGGCCTGCTGGGTGTTGGGCGTCTCCTGGTCGTCCTTCCAGAGGAACTTTCCGCCCGTGGAAAATACGTTCTTCGGCCAGTTCATGCGGCCGAGACCCCAGAGGGCGATGTCCATTTCGTGGACGCCCTGGTTGCCGATGTCGCCGTTGCCGGTGTCCCAGAACCAGTGCCAGTTGTAGTCGAACTTGTTCAGGCTGTAGGGCTTCATCTGGGCCGGACCAAGGAACCCGCTCCAGTCAACGCCTGGCGGCACAGGCTGATCCGGCGTATGGCCGATCGAGAACCGGCGCCGGAAACACAACACCCGCACCCCGACAATCGTTCCGATGGCGCCTTCACGCAGCATTTGAATGGCCCGGATTTTGTGCGGCATCGACCGGCTCTGCGAACCCACCTGCACCATCCGCTTGTACTTTCGCGCCGCCTCCACCATCTTCTGGCTCTCGAACATGTTGTGGCTGGCCGGCTTCTCGACATACACATCCTTGCCCGCCTGGCAGGCCCAGATGGCGGCCAGCGCGTGCCAGTGGTTGGGCAGGGGCAGGGAAACGGCGTCGATCTCTTTCGACTCGAACAGCTTGCGCATGTCGGTGAACTCCACCGGCTTGTGGCCCTTGGCCTTGCTCACCGTCGCGACGCCTCGCTCGCGCGCTGCCTGGTTGACATCGCACACGGCGGTGATGCGGCAGTCATCCAACGTGTTGAAGTCGCGCATATGGTCGTTGCCGCGCCCGCCCAGGCCCACGATGCCCAATTGAACGCGGTCATTGGCGCCGAGAATCGGCAATCGGGCGGTGGCGATGGCGGCGGCGGCCGTCTTCACGAACTGTCGTCTTGGGGTTGTCATGGCATGTCTGGTCCTTCGGACATACTATGACAGTTTTGCAGGCAGGTTGGAGTCGCCTGCGGGAAAGGTTCGTTTGGGAGTGGATGATGCGGCGGGATTGGTCGGGGCGGTCAGATTCGAACTGACGACCCTCTGCTCCCAAAGCAGATGCGCTACCGGGCTGCGCCACGCCCCGACACCTCTATTGTATGCCGCCGCATCCTGGTTCGGGTGGCCTAATTCGCCACTGGCGGGTGCCGCTCCACCGGATTATGGACCGGCTTCAGCGTCCTAAGATAGGTGTAGATCGCCCGCAGATCTTCCTCTTGCATCTTCGAGTAATCCATCCAGCCCATGAGGGTGAAGTTCGCCTGCACAGCTTTGGGCGCCGTTTCGAAGGACTTCTCTGCGTGGCCCTTGAACTGGCTGACGAACCGTTCCTCGGTCCAGGTTCCGATGCCGGTTTCCTCATCGGGAGTAATGTTGGCGCTACGGACCAGCATTCCGGCGATCGGGAACTCCATGCCGCCGGCATACTCCTTGCCCTCGATGTCCTTTCCGCGCTCCTTGGGCGTATGGCAACCGGCGCAGTCGCCGATCGTCACCAGGTAGCGGCCGTAGGCCAGCCTGTCTGACCGGCTAGGTGAGGTCACCTTGCCGTGCACCGGCTTCGGGGCGAACTTGGCCATCAGGCTCACCGGGAAATCCAGCTTCGTCTGCGGAAGACGGTTCTTCACCGGCTTTAGAGTGTTCATATAGGCCACAATCGCCTCCACATCCTCGTCGCAGAGCTTCGACAGCGATGGGTAGGGCATGAACGGGAACAGCGGCCGGCCGTCGCGGCTGACGCCTTCGCGGATGGCCCGGATCTTCTCTCCGTCGGTCCAGTTGCCGAGGCCGGTTTCCGGGTCCGGGGTCAGGTTGGTGGCGACGATTCTGCCCGGCAGGCCGAGTTCGGCGGGAAACTCCACGCCGGAGCCAACCGTCCCGGCATTGACCGGCGCCGAGAATTTCCCCCAGTCGCGCGGCGAATGGCAGCCCGTGCAATGCGCCACGTTTTCAAATAGATACCGCCCCCGCTCGATCCGTTCCGCCGTCATCGGGACTTTGATGTCTGGCGCCGCCTGCATCTCGGGCCCGGTCAAGATCAGATAGGCAATTCCACAAATCGCGACCGCGGCGGCGACCAGGCCGCCACGCAAGAACAGTTTCCTCATGCATCCTCCGTACCCGTTTCCAGGCGCAACAGTGCGCGTTCGGGTGTTGTTACTACATACACCTAAACGTATAGATTTGCAAAGAGTTCGTGGTTAAGGCGTCTCAGGCCTTGTGGAGGTACTTAATGTAAGACTTGTAAACCAGCAGGTTGGGGCCGTCCTCGCGGTTAACCTTGAGGCAGAGCTTGTCGTACCACTCGATCGTGCCGTGCAGTTCCTCGCCGTCCAGCAGCACGATCACCATCGGTGTCTTCGACTGCATCTGCTTGACGTAGTAAAAGTTCTCGGCGTTGGTGGTGTCCGGTGGAGTCTGCTTGGCCTTAATCGGTTTAACGGGGCCGCTGGTGGAACGGGGAGCCCTGACGCTGTTGGCCTCTTTGATCACCTGGGCGAGGGGCGGACGGATCAAACGTCGGTTGGGCGATTCCAAGTGGGGGCTCCTGACTCCGGCTGGCTCGGACCTTTCGATCCGCTTCACGGTTGACGACCTACTGACCTATTGATATCACAACCTTTCCCTCCCTTCAAGTCTCCACAGTCCTGCCGTCAGACCGTGATACAGTCTCCGTGAGGTTGGTGGTATCATCTTTCGCACAGGCAAGAAAGGCAACACTTTCATATGCAACTGAGAGTCCTCTCATTCGTCCTTGCCGGCGGGAAAGGAACCCGCCTCTACCCACTTACGAAGGAGCGCGCGAAACCTGCTGTCCCTTTCGGCGGGCAATACAGGATTATCGATTTTGTCCTCTCCAACCTGATTAACTCCGGCATTTACTCCGTATACGTCCTCATCCAGTTCAAGTCGCAATCGCTGCTGCAGCACCTGCGCGACGGGTGGGAGTTCTCCGGGTTGCTGAAGAACCACTTCGTCATCCCAGTCCCCGCCCAGATGCGCTCGCCCGGCGAGACCTGGTACAAGGGCACCGCCGACGCCATCTTCCAGAACATCAATCTCATCGAGCAGTCTGACCCGCACCTGGTCGCCGTCTTCGGCGCCGACCACATCTACCGCATGAACATCCGCGCCATGCTCGAATTCCACGAGCAGAAGCGCGCCCAGGCCACCGTCGCCGCCATCCCCGTGGCCAAGGAACTCGCCGTCGAATTTGGCGTCATTGAGACGGCCCCCGATGGCCGCATTCTTGGTTTCCACGAGAAAAACCCCAACGCGCCGACAATGCCCGGCAACCCCGACATGGTGCTGGCTTCGATGGGCAACTACATCTTTTCCACCGCGCCCCTCATGCGCTACCTGCATGAGGACGCCAAGATGAAGGACACCGCCCACGATTTCGGCCGTAACATACTGCCACGGTGGGTGGAGCGCGGCGATGTCTACGCCTACGACTTCCAAACCAACCGCATCGCCGGCGACCCCATCGGCGCCCCCGTCTACTGGCGCGACGTCGGCACTATCGACGCGTACTATGACGCAACGATGGACCTGCGCAACGTCACCCCTGCGCTAAACCTATACAACCGCCGCTGGCCCCTGCGCACCGCCGGTTACGACGATCCGCCCGTCAAGTTCACCTTCGACGAAGAGGGCCGCCGCGGATCGGCCATCGATTCGATTGTCTCGTCCGGATCTATCCTTTCGGGTGGCCAGGTACGCAATTCCGTCCTTGGACGCGGCGTCAAGGTCCATACAGGAGCCCAGGTAGACGATTGCATCGTCTTTGACGGTTGCGATATCGGCCGCCGCTCCAAGTTGAAGCGGGTCATTCTGGACAAGAATGTCGTTGTCGCGGAGGATGCCGTCATCGGTTACGATCCGGAAGAGGACCTGCGGCGCGGCTATCACGTCACCGAATCCGGCATTGTCGTTGTTGAAGGCTTCCGGTCGAAGGTCGACCTGGCCTCGATCGACCTATAGCCAAGGTTACACTTCGTTCGGTTGCTCGGGCCTCTCGAGCAGGCTCACGGCGTAGCCTGCCGCGACAACCACCAGGCAGCCCAGGGCGTTGAACCAGAGGAAGAAGATGTCGGTCTTCGCCCACATGTAGAAGATCGCCGCCTCGCCGGCCAGCACGCCCCAGAACGCCCCGCGCGCCGTCGCCCTGGGGACAAAGAACGCCAGCACGAAGACGCCGATCAGTCCGCCGTAGAACAGTGACCCGACCTTGTTCACCACCTCGATCAGCGATCCCAGATTCGCCGCATACCGGGCGGTCATAACGGCGTAGATGCCCCAAAACGCCGTCGCCCACCGCGCTGCCGCCAGGTAATGCCGGTCCGCGCCGTCTTTCTTGACGTGCCGCTTGTAGACATCCACCACCGACACCGTCGCCAGCGAATTGATTTCGGCGGAGATGGTCGACATCGCCGCCGCGAAGATCGCCGCCATGATCAGCCCGACGATGCCCACCGGCATGTAGCGCGTGACGAAGCTCAGAAAGATGTAGTTGGTGTCTTCGCCCGGCTTGGTTCCGGCCAGCGCCATGGCCTTTGTTCGAGCCGCGTCGAAGCGATTCTGCGCATCCTTGAACTCGGCACCCGCCGCGGGCAACTGTCCAGCCGCCGCGCGCCTGGCCTGCCACGCCGCGTCGTACTCGGCCTTGGCCTCCGTCCACCCGACCGCCCGTTCCATCCGCTGTTCCATGCGCGGGTTAAACGTCGCGGGCGGCTGGGTGAAGGTGAAGAAGACGAACACCATCGCTCCAGTGAACAGGATCATGAACTGCATCGGGATCTTGGCCACGGCGTTGAAAAGCAGGCTCAATTTGGCCTGAGCGATGGACTTCCCCGTCAGGTAGCGCTGCACCTGGCTCTGGTCACAGCCGAAATAGGCCAGCGCCAGGAACATGCCGCCGATCAGCCCGCTCAGGATGTTGTAGCTGTCGTTCCAGTTCACCGTCCAGACCGCCGGGTTGAGCCTGCCCGCTGCGCCCGCAATGTCCAGCGCCTCGCCAAACCCGACCGGCGACAACCAGATTGCGCACACCAGAGCCGCCACCAGGCCAACCGTCATCACCAGCATCTGGACGAAGTCGGTCCAGGTGACCGTGGCGATGCCGCCGGCGACCGTATAGCCGACCACCACCACGCCCATCAGCAGCGTGGTGATCTCCGCCGGCCAACCCATGATCACCGTCAACACAAGCGCCGGCGCCGAAAGCGCCACGCCCACCGCAAGCCCGCGCTGGATGAGGAAGATCAACGACACCAGTGCCCGCACCCGCGCGTCGAACCGCCGTTCCAGGTACTCATACGCCGTGTACACGCCGCTTTCATGGAACCTCGGTGCGATCCAGGCTGCGATGACGATCATCGCCAGAGGCAGCCCCAGATACATGTGGATGAATCGCATGCCATCCACGTAGGCTTGCCCGGTGGTGGAAATGAAGGTGATCGCGCTGGCCTGAGTGGCCATGATCGACAGCGCCATGGCGTACCATGGCATCGACTTGCCGGCCAGCAGATACTTTTCCGTCGTGTTGCTGTCCCGGCCCTTATACAGCCCGTAAAGGACGATCCCGGCCAGGGAAACCGCCAGCACCGCCCAGTCGCCCGGCCTCAACGGTTCCACCTCAGAGTGAACACCGTGAACAGCGCGATGACGAGGATCAAATAGAAGATCACCGCCGCATAGGTGCGTCGCCAACTGCCGAACGGTGGACGTTCTTCAGCCATCGTGGGTCCTTTAAGGGGTCTTGCCCGCGCTGATCATGTTCGCAAACAGTTTGTATGCACCCGGCACGCCCGCGGGCAGTTGCCGGAAAAACGACAGGCCCGACATCACGTAGGCGCCCTTGCCCACGCGCACCGTCAACAGCGACCCGCGCGAAGGCCTCTCGCCCGGATCGTTCATTTCGATCGGCGTTTCGTACTTCTCGTCCCACTTGCCGGCGAAATAGAGCCCACGCTCCTGCACCCAGCCATCCCAGTCCGCCGCCACTATTTTGTTCGGCGCGTTCAGCAGAGCATGGTCCGGCAGCACGGCCTTAACCGGCGCCTCTTCCACCGTCACCCGGTCCCGCGAAAGCTGAACCGGATAGGGACCCAGGCTCGTCAACGTCCCGGCCTCGTTCGACCAGAACTGCCCGTCCATCACGTTGTACTGGACCACAACCGTGCCACCCTGCCGCGCGTACTCCCACAGCCGCGAGGAAGCGCGCCGCAGATCCTCGCGGACGTTGAACGCCCGCACGCCCGTCACGATGGCGTCGAAGCGCGACAGGTCGCCCTTCTCAAGATCGGCCTTCTCCAGCATGGTCACTTCGCAGCCCATCTGCTCCAGCGCCCGCGGGATCTGATCCCCGGCGCCCATGATGTAGCCGATACGCTTGGACAGAACCTTGAAGTCCTGCCGGATCACCGCCGCTTCCGCCGGCACCGCGATCGTCCTCGGCGTGATGTGATCGTAGGTGAGTCGGACCAGGCCGCCATCGGCCCTCCCCGAGGTGGTCTGCGCCACTGCGCGCACGACGCCTCGGCTCTCGCCTCTGGGAGGCGTCACTGTGAACTTCACAGTCGATTGCCCCGTGGTGGAGATATCGAACCGCTGCGTGTCCGGCGCCGCTGACCAGCCTTCCGGTGGTTCCAAACGGACTGTCCCGCCAATGTCCCTGCTCATGCTCGCCAGGTTCAGTGAAACCTCCTTCGGCTGGGCGTCGGGGAAAACCATTGCGGTTCCGTCCAGTTCCACAGCCACCGCCGGCAGCACCTCCAGCGGCTCTCTCTCCTCGCCTTTCGAGCGGTCCACCCAGACATGCTCCACCGGCCGGGCGAGTTCGAACTCCACGCCCTCGACGGCAAACACCGCGCGAGCTTCGATCGCCGGCGCGTTAGCAGGTTCGCCCAGCATGCGCCGGTCTGCGACCTTGAACATCCCGGCGCTGGCCGGCTCACGCAGCCAGTAGGGCTGCGACGTCCGCGCCGGCGCGGCCACCTTCTGCTTCGCCGTCAAGATCTGATTCACTCCCAGCGTGCCCGCTGCCACCGCAGTCCCGCCTACTGTCGCCCCCTTCAGGCTCACCGGCGTCTTGCCACGCGCGATGGCCGTCAACGTCACCTCCACCTCGCCGCCCGGCGTTGTCATGCCTCTGCTGGTCGACGCCTCGAAATGAATCCCCGCGGCGGCGGCGATCGCTTCGTCGAGTTCCGCCAGCCTTTCCTTGGCCTCGGCGGCCTGCATCGCAGCCATCGCCCGGCGGGCTTTCAACAGTCCGGGCAGGCTATTCTCGGGCGCGCGCGGCTCGAACGCCGCGAGCGCCTCATCCAGCGCATCGGCGACGGTCTTGCCGCCCTCAAACCGCCCCCAGGTCGTATCCACGCCGTCCATGAAATCGTTCACCGCCGCTTCGCCGTCCACGGTGAACAGCGCGTTCATCTGCGACCCGCGCCGCGGTCCGGTCCCGAACCCCTGGCTACGGTGCTGGCTGCGACTCAGGCTGGCCAGTTCGCCGTAGGACATGCCCAGCAGCGGATCGTACTCGCCCGTGTCCACGCGAACGGCCTTTGGTGCCGAGGACATTTCCCGTTCCTGCTCGCGCGTGAAGCTGAATCCGTTCCACATCACGCGCCGCGCCTTCCAGACGGCGGCGTCCTTCAACTGATCGGCGAAACGCGACGCATCGGCGGCGGCATGGAAGGCGTCCTTGCCGATCATCGCCGAGGCCTGATGATGTCCATGCCCGTCTCTCGGCGTCCCCGAGAAGCGCAGAATGATGACGTCGGGCCGGAACTTTCTGACCACCCACACCACATCGGCCAGCACCTCGTCCTTGCCCCAGAACCGCATCGTCTCCTCGGCGGTCTTCGAAAAGCCGAAGTCGATGGCGCGCGTAAAATACTGCCGCGCCCCGTCCAGCCTTCGCGCGGCCAGCAGTTCCTCGGTCCGGATCACGCCCAGCATGATGCCCTGTTCGCTGCCGATCAGGTTCTGCCCGCCCTCGCCGCGCGTCAGGCTCAGGTAAGCGGTTTGCAGCTTCCGCCCCCGCGCGCAGTAGGCCAGCAGCGCCGTGTTTTCGTCGTCCGGATGGGCGGCGATCATCAGCACCCGGCCGGTATTCCGCAGCCGTTCGATCCGTTCAAGGACGTCAGCCGACCCGGCGGCGCACAGCCCCGTCGCGGCAGTTGCAATGGCGAGAATCAACAGGCGGACGACGCGCAAAGATGGCATGGACACGCTTCCCCCAACTGAATTTGGATTCCACCAGTGTAGCCGAGCTTTGCCTGCCTGTTTCACCACGCCCGAAGCTTGGCGATGGGGGAAGCGTGTGTCTACGAGTCGCGCGACCGAGGCGCGCGGAGGCGTACCTGACCCTTACGCCGAGCACGCCGACCGAGTGCAACGAAGTAGACGCGCGCTTGACGCAAGTCAAGCCGGGTGCTGGTGAAACATGCGGGCAATACGCTACTCGATGCCCATCTGCGAGATCCGGTAACGGAACGCGTTGCGCGTCATGCCCAGCGCGCGTGCCGCCTGACTCTTATTGCCGGACGCGCGCCGCAGGGCCTCGCGGATGATGTCCTGCTCGTGCTGTTCCAGCGTGACGCCCTCGGGCAGAAAACCGTTGGCCGGCGCCGGCGCCCGCTGCGGAGCGACGTCGAACCGGATGTCATCGGCCTGCAGGACTGTTCCGTTGGCCAGCAACATGCTCCGTTCGAGGACGTTTTCGAGTTCACGGACATTGCCCGGCCAGTGGTAGGCCATCAACGCGCCGCGCGCTGAAGCCGAGAGCGCCGGAACGGGCCGCCCGTCCTGCACGGCCAGCCGGTTCAGGAAATGGACCGCCAACGCCGGAATATCCTCGCGCCGGTCGCGCAACGAAGGAATGGTGAGCGGGAAGACATTCAGCCGATAATACAGGTCTTCACGGAACTCGCCGTCTTCGATCGCCCGCCGCAGATCCACATTTGTCGCCGCGATGACGCGGACATCGATCTTCACCGTCTTGTTCGATCCCAGACGTTCGAGTTCGCGCTCCTGCAGCACCCGCAGCAGTTTCACCTGGATCGCCAGCGGCACGTCGCCGATCTCGTCCAGGAAGACCGTCCCGCCCTCGGCCTGTTCGAACTTGCCGGGCCGCGACGCCGTGGCGCCGGTGAACGCGCCTTTCTCATAGCCGAACAGTTCGCTCTCCATGAGCGATTCCGGGATGGCCGTGCAGTTGATCTTGACGAATGGTCTCGATGCCCGCGGCGAGTGGTGGTGCACCGCACGGGCGATCAGGTCTTTGCCGACACCCGATTCGCCGCACAACAGCACGGTGGTTCGCGCCGGGGCGACGCGGGCTACCGCACCCAGGATCTCGCGCATCTTCGGCCCCTGGCCGACAATGTTGTCGAACGACAACTTCTTGCCCAGTTCGACCTTGAGTTGCAGGTTCTCCTGGCGCAGGCTGCGCATCTCCAGCGCTTTGCCGACGACAGCCGACAGGTGGTCAAGCGAGAACGGTTTCGGCAGGAAATCGGCCGCGCCGCGCTTCATCGCCTCAACCGCGGTCTCGACGCTCGAAAACGCGGTCATGACGATCACCGGCGCGTCGGTGTTCTGCCGCAGCGCCTCCATGAGTTCCAGGCCATCGATGCCCGGCAATCGGAGGTCGGTCAGCACCAGCGCAACGTCTTCAGTGCGGCGCAGGGCGTCTTCGGCCGTGCCCGCGGACACCACCTCATAGCCTTCGCCGTCGAGGTGCATTTCGAGGACCCGCCGCAGCTTGTCCTCGTCTTCGACAATCAGAACCCTCGCGCGCATCGCCATCGTCCTTCCCATCTTCGCTCCATTGCGGGCATTATGGGGGCAGACGCGGCCGACGCAGGAATGCGTTGCGCTTCTTCTACGGCGGAATGCGGATTACGCAGCTGGATAGGACTGGAGCGCTTCAGGGTCGGGATACCAACAGTAACCCAAACGCACGATGGTTTTGATCGACTGCGCTTCACCGCCCAGTTTGCGGCGGAGGCGCTGAACGTGAACATCGACGGTGCGTGTCCGCGCGCCATCGGCGTAGTTCCAGACTGTCTTCAGAAGAGTTTCCCGGCTGATGCAGCGTCCCGGGTTTTGCTTCAGGAGCGCCAGCAATTCACGCTCCTTCCTCGTCAGCCGCGGAGTGGACTGTTTTGCGGCGTGCTTGATGGCAGCGAGCATCGTTGGTCGCGTCCTCCTCTCAAGTGACATAGACGTCAGCCGATCGAAAGTGTTCGGTGGAAGTGACAAAAAACGGGTCCGTTCCACTGTAGAAGGGTAATTGTTTACATTCCTTAAGATTCGACGGCGGGCAGCGACACCGTAAACGCCGCACCGCGCCCAGGCTCGGAATCCACCCTGATCGCGCCGCCGTGCTCGCCCACGATGCGCGCCGAAATGGCCAGCCCAAGGCCCACGCCCGTCGGCTTGGTTGTGAAGAATGGGTTGAAGATCTGCTCCCGGTGTTCTGGGGCAACGCCTTGCCCTCTGTCGAGTACAGTGATCTCGACCGCTTCAGCCGTCTGCCGCGTCTTCACTGTCACGGTGGCCTCGTCCGGCGATGCCTCCAGGGCGTTCAAGATCAGATTCACCAGGACGCGTTCGAGCAGGTCCGGATCCGCTTCGACGATCTTCACCGTCGGGTCGAAGTTCTTGTGGATCCGCCCGGCGCGGCCGGCCTTCTCCCGCACCAGCGCCTCGGCGGCCCGGTCGGCCAGCGCATTCACATCGACGCCCGATTTCCTCAGGCGCAACGGCCGGGCGAAGTCCAGAAACCGCCCCACCAGCGTGTTCGCCCGGTCCACTTCACCTTCTATATAGGAGGTCAACTCAGCCGCGACCGCATCGCCGCCGGCCACGCGCTTACCCAGCATCTCGGCCGAGGCGCGAATCGTGCCCAGCGGGTTGCGCAGTTCATGTGCCAACCCGGCCGTCAACTGGCCCAGTGCGGCCAGTCTCTCAGTCCGCCGCACCGTCTCCTCGGCCTCGCTCAGCCTCCGGTTTGCCTCGGCCAGGTCGTCGGCGGACCGCTGGGCGCGCCTCGCCTGCTCGCGGTTCTCGGCGGCCATCTGATAGGTAAGGAACGACACAAGCGGCAGGAACAGCACCCGTAGCGCCGCCTCCCGCAGGGTTTCCGGCAACAGCGGATAACCAAAGCTTGCGGCGATCGGCAGGAACACCAGATAGGCTGCCGCGCCCAGCACGGTCACCAGCGCCGTGCCGCCCGGACCCAGCGTTGTTGCCGCCGAGACCACAGGAAGCAGCAGGATCGGATAGTAGCTCGAAAGGATGCCGCCGGTCACCCCTATCAGTAGAAATCCTAATCCCAGCTTCACCGCGATCAGGATATTGCGCGCCTTCGGAGTCTCCAGCGCGGCCAGTCTCGGCGCCGCCAGTTGCACCACGGCCAGTCCGGCCAGGATTGCGATCTCCTCGGCTGTCGCCTGCGGGCTCACCACCGCCAGGGCCGAAAACAGAAGCAGCCACGCCAAGTCCTGCCCCCGCAGCCAAGATCGCCCACCCGGCCTGGACTCATCTCTCACCCTGCCATCTTACCCCCCGCGCTGTGCCACAATATAAGCGTTTACGAGTTTTCCCCATGAATCCGTTGGAAACCCCCGAGACCCCTCAGGCCTCTGCTGTGCCTTCTGAAGAGACTGCGGTCCCCACCAC
>JACZJQ010000041.1 GCA_014860455.1 Bryobacteraceae bacterium
CTACCGGAGAGGTCCTTCTTATGACAGGAGGCGCAATCCTGCTGGTAGAGCAGGCTGGCTTTGGACTCCTTCACAGGTTTGCGGCGAGGGGTCAGGCGCAGGATCCAGGCCATCTCGTTGGCGTTGATATAGAGGTGCCGGGTCTCAGGATCGAACGACATGCCGCCCCATTCGGCGCCGCCGTCGAATCCGGGGATCATGATGGTTCCTTCGCGCGACGGCGGGGTGAACTGAGGGCCCCGGCGGTAGGTTTCGTAGCGCTTCATGACATCGGCATGGGCGGCGGGAGTTCGTTTGGTCACCAGATCGGGAGTCATCTCCTGGCGGGCGAAGGGTTCAGGTTTCGACGGGAGGGGCTGAGACTTCGCGAGGTGCTCGCCGTCGATGTCAGAAGCAGGGACGGCGACATTCTTATACGGGTTCAGCACCTTGCCGGTGGCGCGTTCGAAGAACCAGACGTAGCCCGATTTGGTGGCCTGCGCCACGGCGTCGATCGACTTTCCGCCGCGGCGGATGGTGAGCAGAGTGGGCGGGGCGGGGATGTCGCGGTCCCAGACGTCGTGGCGGACGAACTGGAAATGCCACTTGCGCTTGCCGGTGCGGGCGTCGAGGGCGAGGAGGCAGTTGGCGAAGAGGTTGTCGCCGTGGCGGTTGGCGCCATAGAAATCGAATGCGGCCGAGCCGGTGCCGGCGAAGACCAGGCCGCGCTTTTCGTCAAGGGCCAGACCAGGCCAGGAGTTCGCGCCGCCTGTCGATTTGTAGGCGTCCGGGGGCCAGGTCTTGTAGCCGAATTCGCCGGGATGCGGGATGGTGTGAAAGGCCCAGATTTGCTTGCCGGTAAGGAGGTCGAACGCCCGGATGTCGCCCGGCGCAGAGGGCAGTCCCTCGGGCACGATGGAGCCGACAATCAACTTGCCCTCGAAAACCACGCCGGGCGTGGAGACCGAGACGTTCAGCGATTCGGCGAGCCGGCCGAGGCCTTGGCGCAAGTCGATGCGGCCGTTCTGTCCAAACGAAGTGACAGGCTTGCCGGTTTTCGAGTCCAGGCAGTACATCCACTGCCGGACGGCGATGTAGAGCCGGCCGTTCCAGTGCGTCAGTCCGCGGTTGCGCAGCTTTGAGCGGACTTCGGCGCCGTCCCAGGGATCGAAGCGCCAAAGTTCGCGGCCTGACGATGCGTCCAGGGCAGCGACGTTCACTTTCGGCGTCACCACATACATCACGCCGCCGATGACGAGCGGGTTGGACTGCATCTCGGAATCTTTGAACTCCTGCTTTGAGTCCCAGCGCCAGGCCAGTTTCAGCTTGCCGATGTTCGAGGTGTTGATCTGGTTGAGCGGCGAATAGTGGGTCTGCTCCTGCGAGCCGTGGTAGTGGGCCCAGTCGGCGTTTTGCTGGGCGTGCGCGGTCATCGCCGCCAGCGCAAGCACCACCACGAACCGCGGACTTATAGAGCGGATTTGATTCACCATGTCCGGGACTCCCGATTAGAGTTTGATGGTGCGGCCCTCGCGCGCCGAACGGCGGGCGGCGTCGAGGATCTCGGTGACGATGAGGTTGTTTTCAAGAGACCCGAGCCCGGCGGGCTTGGCCTGGCCGCGGGCGATGGCGGCGAGGTAATGCACCACGTCGTCGTCAGGCGTGGGGATGGCGGGCGTTTCGACGGTCTGTTCCGGCTCCTTGCCGATGCGGGTGCGCAGACGGACCGGGTCGAGCGCGATGGCGTAGCCGGATTCGCCGTAGACTTCGATGTCCTTGCGGTTGTAGGGCCAGTTCCAAGAGGCCTGGAAGATGGCTTGCGCGTCGCCGTAGTCGGCAACGATGGTGGCCTCGTCCTCCACCTTCGTGTAGACCTTGGGCTGGAGGCGCTGGGTGACGCAGGTGACGGCCACGGGGCGGCGGTTGTCGAGCAGCCAGGTGCAGAGGTTGGCGCCGTAGCAGCCGAAGTCGAACAGGGCGCCGGCGCCGTTGCGGGCCGGGTCGTTGAGCCATTCGAAGAACTCCGGCTGGACGCCGATCGCCTTGGGGCCCTGATGGCCGTCGTGGACGACGAACTTGCGGAACGCGCCGAGGCGTTTGTCTTCCTTCGCCAGCTTCCAGAGTGCGCGGTGGGAGCGGTACCAGGTGGTTTCGTAGTTGACGAAGACCGGGATGCCGGCCTTGGCGGCGGCGGCCTGGATCTTGCGGCCGTGGTCGATGGAAACGGCCAGCGGCTTCTCCATCATGCAGGGCAGTTTGCGTTCGGCACAGGCTTCGACGGCGGCGAGGTGGGAGAGCGTGTCGCCGAAAATGGCCACCGCATCGGGCTTGGCGACATCCAGCATCCGGGCGGTGTCGGCATAGAAGACGGTGTCGGAGAGCGAGTACTGCGCGGCGTAGCGTAGCCGGACTTCGGATCTTGGCTCGGCGATGCCCGGCAGCGTGATGTCCTCGCGTTTGGCGATGCGGCGCAGGAATCCGCCGGCGTGCCCGTGGACCAGTCCGATGACGGCCAACTTGAGCGGTGGCGCGGCGGCTCCGCGAAGGATGGCGGGCGCGCCCGCGAAAACCGAAAGTACAGCCCGGCGTTGCATGATTCCATCAACGATATCGCAGCGGCGTATGATCGATGCATGAAACGAGTGGCCGGTCTGATTCTCCTGTTGGCCGCGGCCTGCGCCGCGCAGCCGTGGCAGAGCCTGTTTGACGGCAAGACGCTGAACGGCTGGCACGTCGAGGCCAAGGCCGCTGACAAGGCCAAAGGCTTCTGGAAGGCCGTGGACGGCGTGATGGAATGCGATTCGATCGGCCGCAAGGACCACGACTACGTGTGGCTGATCCACGAGCGCGAGTTCTCGGAGTTCGAGCTTCAGTTGAAAGTGATGGGTTTCAAGGAATCCACCGGAAATTCAGGCGTGCAGGTGCGCAGCCGCTGGGATGCCGAACGCGAGTGGCTGCACGGTCCGCAGGTGGACATCCATCCGCCGGCGCCGTGGCGGGTGGGGCTGGTCTATGACGAAACCTACGAGGCGCGGCGGTGGATCTATCCGTCGCTGAAGAACTGGGAGATCGCGCCGGAGCAGGGTCCGAAGGTGTGGAAGTGGAACGCTGACGGTTGGAACGACATTTCGATCACTTGCAAGGGCGGGCACATCAAGACGGTGGTGAACGGCGTGACGATTACTGACGCCGACCTGACTGCCGTACTCAACGATGAGGCGCATCAGAAGCGCCGGGCCGGGATGAAGGGCCATGTCGCGTTGCAGCTTCATTCACGCGACGAGTTGAAGATCCGTTATAAGGACATCCGCATCCGCGAGCTGAGATAGGCTATCTGTCATGGCAGACAATCTGTTGATCGTGGCCGCGCGGATGACGGCCAAACCGGGCAAGGAAGACGAACTGCGCAAGACGCTAATGGGCCTAATCGGGCCGACGCGCGCCGAAGCCGGCTGCGTGCAGTATGACCTGCATGAAGAGCAAGGCAAGTCCGGCAGTTTCCTGTTTTTTGAGAAGTGGACGTCGAAGCAGGCGCTCGATGAGCACCTGGCCATGCCGTACCTGAAGCATCTGTTTTCGGTGGCGCCGCAGTTGATCGAGGGTGACCCGGCGATCGGGCTGTACGACCAGATCGGGTAGACGAAGCTCAGGCCAGCGGCGCGCCAAAACTACGGATCTACCGCTGGCTCACGCCAGCGGCTCGCCGGGTGGTCGAAGCAATCCGGCGATTCGTTCGGGAACGAAATCGTGCCACTGCGCACCCGCTTCGATCAGGCGGCGCGTCTCGGTGGAAGAGAGCGACTGCAAGCGTTCGTCGAGATCGAGCAGGGTCACGCGTTCTATGAGTGGTCCAGTGACGGTGATGTGACCCAGGCGTGGGGCGACCAGCAGGTTGAATTCTTTCAGTTGATCTTCGAAGCCCGGCGAGTCGCCGTAGTCCCAGTCGATGGCTCGTTCGGCGGCGTCGCGTCCGCAGACGATGCTGACCTCATCGACGCCTGATGCAGCGCGGGCTTCGCGGGCCATTTCGACGAACAGCCCGCCGTCGCTCATCGCCACCGAGACGCGCTGGTCGCAATCGGCCAACAGGCGCATCCATTCCAGTCGCCGGGCGGCTTCGTCCGACGCCATCTGTTTGTGGGGCATGCGGGCGGCGAGGGTGAGCACGACTTCGTCGGCGTGGGCCAGGGCGGCCAGGGCCATGGCCTCGTGGGCGCGGGTGGGCGGGTTGAAGGCGCCGGGGAAGACGGCCAGGCGGCGATGGGCGGGTGTGCGCCGGAGGACGAATTCCATGACATTATCGTAACGGTATGAAGATTCGTTCCGTAGACGCGATTGCCATCTCGATTCCGCTGCCCGCGCCGGTGGCCGATGCGGTGAGGTTGATCACCCACCGCGACCATTTGATCGTGACCATCACGACGGACACAGGGATCGAGGGCACGGGCTTCACTTTGGGATATGACGGTTCGGTGGCCATGATCGAACTCGTCGAGCGCATCTACACGCCGATATTGCTTGGTGCGGGCGCCTTCGAGACCGAGAGGCTGTGGGCCGAGATGTACCGCCAGTCGATTCAGGCCGGCCGGCGCGGGGCGGCGCTGCGGGCTATTTCGGCGATCGACATCGCGCTGTGGGACATCAAGGGCAAGGCCGCCGGGATGCCGGTGAAAGACCTGCTGGGCGTGCATTCAGAACGGCTGCGCTGCTACGCCACGGGCGGATACTACCGCGAGGGCCAGACCATCGACGACCTGGTGAGGGAAGCGGGCAAAGTGTTTGAGAAGGGCTTTGACGCCATCAAGCTGAAGGTGGGCAAATTGAGCGCCGCCGAGGACGCAGCGCGCGTGGGTGCGGTGCGGCGGGCCTATGGCGACAATGTGGACATTCTGCTGGACGCCAATGGCGGGTGGAAGTCGTCGGCCGAGGCCGTGGCGGCGATGCGGCGGGTGGAGGAGTTTCACCCGTATTGGATCGAGGAGCCGGTGCGGGCAGACAATCTGTCGGCGATGCGGCGGATCGCCGAGGCGCTGGATGTGCCGGTGGCGACGGGCGAGTTGGAAGCCACGCGCTGGGCGTTTGCCGAATTGATGGAGACCCGCGCGGCAGATATCGTGCAGCCGGATGCGACGGTCTGCGGCGGTGTGTCGGAGTGGTTGAAGATCGCGCATCACGCAGCGGCGGTGGATATTCCGGTTGCGCCGCATTACAACTGGGATTTCCATACGCAGCTTTGCGCGTCGATCCCGAACTGCGTTTTCATTGAGTATTTTATCGCCGAGAGCGGCGTAAAAATGTTTGACAGCGTGCTGGCCGAGCCGATGAAAGCGGTGGACGGCTACATCGAGCCGCGGACGGCGCCGGGCTTCGGCGTCGAATTCCGGCCCGACGAGATTGAGAAGTACAGGATCGCGTAACTGGAGCGGTCCGGCGAGCATCGATAGACTAGTAATAAGAACCCTGCCATGTTTACCTGGATCTGTCCGAAGTGCGGAGGCGAAGTGCTTCCGAGTTATGCCGAGTGCCCGCGTTGCGCGGAGCGGGAGGGCCGAGCGGCCGCTCCGCCGCCGGTGCAGCCGGCGCCGCCTCAACAGCCTGTCTATGCGGCCCCGCCGCAACAGCCTGTCTATGCCGCGCCGCCGCCGCAGCCCGTTTACGCCGCGCCGCCTCAACAGCCTGTCTACGCGCCGCCACAGGCCCCGCCGCCGGCGCCGCCGCCCACACCATTGATGGATGCACCATCCACCTGGGCGCCGCCGCCGCAAGCCTATCCCCCGCCGCCGCAGCCGGGCCAGCAGGATGTCTACTACATCGGCAACAACAACAAGAAGCGGATGCCGCCGTGGCTTGGGGCGGTGCTGGCGATCGCGGTGCTGGGCGGCGGATTGTTTGCGCTTTACAAGTACGTCGGCAGCCGGAATGGCACCGATACTCCGGCGTCGGCGAAGTTGGAGACTCCGGGCGAACAGGCCATTGCCGGGCATCCGTATCAGAAGCACCTGGAGCTTGCGGCGCTGCGGCTGATTGAGAGCGACAAGAAGGTGAGCCTTCGATTCTCGGTGGTGAACCATTCGGCGGCGGACCTGGCGGGTGTCGGGCTGAGGGTGACGCTGACGACGACGGCGGCGGCTCCGGGCGATGCGCCGCTATCGGTGTTTGATGCCAAGGTAGGCGATGTGGGGGCTTATGGTGTCAAAGACATGGAAGTGCCGATCAAGACCGCGAAGCGCGTCTATGAACTGCCGGACTGGCAGTTCCTGAAGGCCGGTTTCGAGATCACCGCTCCGAAGTAGACGGGCAGGGCGGCAACGCGTTCAGTCCAAGCAGGCGAGCCGTCTTGCGGGCGCTGTGCGAGCAGGGTGCAAGCCGTAGGGCGGATTCCATCGTGCGCCGGGCATCTTCGTTGCGGCCGGCCCGGCTGTAGGCGTGCGCCAGAGCGGCCAGTACGCGGGCGTCGCCTGGGCGCTGGTCGCGGGTGTCTTCCATGAGTTCCACGGCCTGAGCGGGCGCGAGAAGCCGCGAGAGTTCCAGGCGGGGGCGGAGTTCGCCGGGCGACATGCGGGCCGATTCCATCCACAGCGATGTTTCGTTACGCCACATCAGGGTTTGGGAGAGCGTGATGGCGGCGAACAGTATCGCCAGCAGGGCCAGGACCGGCTTCGGCGTCTTTCGCAGGGCTAATCCGGAAAGTCCGGCGGCGGCGGCCAGGGGCAGATAGAAGCGGCGGCCCGAAGCCAGGTCGTCCGCGCCGAAGGCCGAGAACTCGGGCAAGGCAAGCAGCAGGGCCACCAGCATCCAGTAGCCTTCCTGCGCCGCTTTTACGCCCCTGGTCGACAGGATCGCGATGACGGCAATCACACCCCAAGCCAGCGATGCGGCCAACGGCGGGGCTTCGACGCCGGGCACGGGGGCGAGTCCGATGGGGATCATGAAGACCCACAACGCGCGCAGCAGAGCCACGCCCTGGTGGGCGAAAAAGTCGAACGAAACGCCACCGCGCAGTGTGAGCGCCGCCGCCGATGCCACGGCCGTCAGGGCGAGTGGCCAGGCCGTTTGACGCCGCCGCTGCATCCCCCACTCAAGGGCCATTAGCGCCAGAGGGAGGCCGGCCGCGCCGATGTGGACACACGATGCCGAGGCCGAGACCGCGGCGGCGATCCAGAGGCGTCCCGCGGTCCAAAGGCGCCAGGCTGCGAGCGCGCCCAGAGCGGCGATCAGCGGGCGCAGACCCTCAGCCGCGGCGACGGATTCGACTTGCGCGGGATGCAGCAGGAAGATCGCCGCAGCAACCACGGCCGAACGCGCGGGCAGCAACTTTTCGAAGACGCCCAGGGCGAGCCAGCCGCAGGCCAGATGCACGGCGATGGCAGTGGTGTGGTGGAGCCAGGGCGGCGACGCGTAAACGGCTTCAGGTCCGCTCCAAATATAGAGCGGAACCGTGGCTAGCACGGCCAGCAACGAAGCCGTGGTCACGAAGAGAATCGGCTTGGCACCGGGTGCTAACATGGCTGAGTAAGTGGGCACGAGGCCCTTCTGACGCCCCTTGAATACGGTATGACCAAGCCCAAACGCCCGCGCACGGCGGCCGAAAAACAGGCCCGGCTGTCGGCGATCCTCGCGGCTCTCGACACGCGGTATCCCACTGCCACATGTGCGCTCCACCACGGTGACGCCTGGCAGTTGCTGGTGGCGACGATTCTGTCGGCGCAATGCACCGACGAGCGGGTGAACAAGGTGACGCCGGCGCTGTTCAGCAAGTACCCGGCGATCGCCGATTTCGCGTCGGCCAGCCAGGCCGAACTCGCCAAGGATATCCACTCGACTGGGTTTTTCAACAACAAGGCCAAGAGTATCATCGGCGCGGCGCGCAAGATTCAGGAGGAGTTTGGCGGCGAGATCCCGCGTGACATCGAGACGCTGCTCACCGTGCCCGGCTGCGCCCGAAAGACGGCCAATGTGGTGCTGGGCACGGCGTTCGGCATCGCGTCGGGCGTGGTGGTGGACACGCACGTCGGGCGCATCAGCGCGCGGCTGGATCTGACAAGGGAAGACAACCCGGTGAAGATCGAGCGCGACCTGGTGAAGATCCTGCCCCAGGAGCGCTGGATCAGGTTTTCGCACCAGATCATTCTGTTCGGGCGCGAGCTGTGCAAGGCGCGGCAGCCGCGATGCTTCGAGTGTCCGGTCGAGCAGTTCTGTTACGCGGAGGACAAGACACCCTGCTGACGATGCGATACTCCGCGATTGCCGCCCTGCTGTTGCTGGCTTCGTGCTCGAGACAGCCGGACTATTATTCGCCGGCGGCGGCGCGTCCGGCTGCGCGCATGATCGCGCCGGGAGAGTTGGCACATTTCACGTCGATGAGCGCTCCGGGGGCGGCGAACCACATCGTCTCGGGGGTGTTGGACCAGGGGGGCGATTCCTGGCGTTGGTGCGGGAAGGACGTCGAGTTGCGGTTTGTCGTGCCCGTCTCGCGCGGACTGAAGTTCAGAACCGAACTTGCCATCGCCGACATGACGTTTTCGCAAACCGGGCCGGTGCGCATCGATGTGAGCATCGAAGGCGGACCGCCACACGCAATCGATTTCGACAAGCCCGAGACGCGGACCGTGGAATGGGAGATCGCCGACGGATCTGTCGCAGTTGGTCAACCGGTGAAAGTCGCCTTGACGGCGAACAAGGTCTGGACGCCGCCCGAGGGCGGCCAGCCTCGGGCCTTCATTCTGACCTCCGCTGGGTTTGTTCAATAGGGAAGCGTGATGCCGAAGCTGTTTTCCATCCTGTTTGGAGCGTTGTTCACATGCGCGGTGGCGTGGGCGATGGGCCGGATTCTGCTGTCGCGGCTGCGGCTGAAGCTGTACCGCGAAGAGGAGCACCTGCTGGGTTTTGTCGCCGGGTCGGTGTTGCTGGGGCTGGCGATGTTTGCGCTGGGGACGGTCCAGGCGTTTTATGACGGGGTGTTCCTGGCCGTCGGCGCGGCGGTGCTGCTGTACGCTTGGCGATCCGGCGCGTTGAGAGGCGCGAAGGCGGCGCTGCCGCCGCTGCCTCAGTTCTGGAATCGCCTCTTTCTGTTTGTTTATGTCCCATATGCAATCTACGCGGTGGTGTGGGCGCTGGCGCCGGAGCACAGCCCCGACGGGGCCAGTTACCACCTTGGGGTGATGGACAAGTTCTATCGCGGGCACGGGTTTTTCCCTATGCCCGACCACATGTACGCCCACCTTTCGCAGGGCGTCGACCTGCTTTTCCTGCACGCCTACGCGTTTGGCCGTCATTCGGCCGCCGCGTTCACCCACTGCATCTTTCTACTGACGCTGCCGTTGATGATCGTTGCCTTTGGCCGCCGATACGGCCTTCCCGGTCCCGGCGTTGCCGCGGCGCTGCTGGTGTTCGCCTCGCCGGTGGCGGCGATCGACGGGGCCTCGGCCTACATCGACGTGGCACTGACGGCGATCCTCTTCGCGCTGTTCTATGTGGCCGAGATCCAGCGCGACAAGCCGGCAATTCAAGGCGCGATTCTGCTCGGCATCCTCGCCGGGGGCGCCTACGCCGCCAAGTACACGGCCATCGTGGCCCTGCCGATGGCGCTGCTGATGATGTTTCTGGCGTTGCGCCGGGCCAAGGCGCCGGTGCTGAAACCGCTCATCGCATGCGCCGCGGCCGCCACGGTGCTGATTCTGCCCTGGGTACTCAGAAACTGGATTCAGTACTGGAATCCGCTGTCGCCGCTGTTTAACGCCTGGTTCCCGAACCCGTTCATCACGATCTCGTTCGAGCAGGACTACACCACCTGGCTCAAGATGTATCCCGGCGTAGAGAGCTACTGGCGCCTGCCTATGATGGTCGCTGTTCGAGGGGAGGCCTTGAGCGGGCACCTGGGTCCGATCTTCCTGCTGACTCCGCTGGCGTTGTTTGCCGCGAGGTTCGCCCTGGGCCGGCGCATCCTGCTGGCCGCGCTTGTCTATGCTTCAACCTATCCGCTGAACATCGGGACAAGGTTCCTGCTGCCGGCGCTGCCGCTGTTGTCGCTGGCGCTGGCCATGGCCGTGCCGGCGAGAGCGGCTACGCCAGTGCTGGCACTGGCGCTGCTTTTTCACGCCGTGACCGGTGCGCCGCCGGTGATCAACCGACTTCACCCCTCGTTCTCCTGGCACATCCCGAACCTCCCGTGGCGCGCGGCCCTGGGGCTGGAGAGCCGCGAGGCCTACCTGGCCCGCGTTTCGCCGGAATACCGGATCGCCCGAATGGTCCAGAGCGAAACGCCGGCCGGCGCGACGGTCTTCACGCTCGCAGGACTTGCAGAGGCCTACACTGACCGGACGATCATCGTGGACTATCAGAGCGCCAAGGGCGAGCGGTTGCGCGACCGGCTGTATGTCGCGACCGATCCGAACTTCCAGGGTGTCCGGCGGCTCGAATACCGCTTCCCGCGGCGCAAGCTCCGCCAGGTCAGGGTGGTCCAAACCGCTCCGGGCGGAACACGCGACCTGTGGGCGATGACGGAGATGCGGATTCTCGATGGAGATTTGGAGATTCCGGCGTCAAAGTCATGGAAACTGCGCGGCTCGGACGCTCCATGGCGCTTGCATGAGGCATTCGACGGCAACCCGGTGACGCGCTGGCGAGCCTGGCGGTGGTTGCGGCCGGGGATGTGGGTTTCGATTGAATTCCCGCGGTTGATGGAGATGGATGCCGTCGTCATTGAAGCTTCGCCGGACCACCATGCCGCCCGGCTGCAGGTGGAAGGAGTCGACGAATCGGGCCGGTGGACGGTGCTGGCGGGGGAACCGAAGATCATCTCGCTTGCGCCTCCGCTGGGGTTGCGGTGCCTGGCGACCCGCGAGCTTCTGCGCGAGGGTGTGGGCTATCTGGTCGTGCCGGAAGGGAACCCCTACGCCAAGGACTTTGAAACGAAAGCCGATCTGTGGGGCATCACCGAGGCCGGCGCCGCGAGCGACATGAGGCTGTATAGACTGGAACAAGAATGCCTCACCTCTTTCTCGGTGTCGACGGGGGACAGTCCTCCACAACAGCGCTGATCGCCGACGAGTCTGGCCGGGTCATGGGCATGGGCCGGTCTGGCCCGTGCAACCACGTGGCGGCGTCCGAGGCACGGGCGAAGTTTATCCGCGTGATTGCGCAGTGCGTGGGCGAAGCCCGCCGCGCCGCGGGTCTCGAGCCCGACTCGCCGTTTGAAGGAGCCTGCCTGGGCTTTTCCGGCGGTCCGGCGGACAAGGATTCGATCGTCGCCGAGATCCTGCCAATCAAACACCGCTTCGTCACCCACGACGGGATGATCGCCCTAACCGGCGCCACCGGTGGCGCGCCGGGCGTGATCACGATAGGCGGGACGGGGTCGATCAGCTTTGGCCGCAACGCGGAGGGCAAGACGGGGCGCGTGGGCGGCTGGGGGTTTATCTTCGGCGACGAGGGCGGCGGATTCGATCTGGTCCGGCAGGCGCTGAGGGCAGCGCTGCGCATGGACGAAGGCTGGGGCCCGAAGACGGCGCTGCGCGACCTGCTGCTGGAGGCCGGCGGCGCCCGCAACGCCAATGAACTTCTGCACAAGTTCTATACGCCAGAATGGCCGCGCGACAAGGTGGCCAAGCTGACGCCGCTCATCGAGAAAGCGGCGAACGAGGGCGACATCATTGCCGGCGACCTGCTGTCGGTGGCCGCGCAGCAGCTTGCCGCATCGTCGTCGGCGTGCCGGCGGATGCTGTTCGGCGACAATGAGGCAGCGCGGATTTCGTGGGTCGGCGGGGTGTTCAAGATCAAGGCGGTGCTGGAGCGGTTTCAGACGTTGACGGGGTCGAATTCGACGAGCCAGGTGGGCCCGCCCGACTTCGGCCCGGCCGCTGGCGCGTTGCTGGAGGCTTACCGGACAGCAGGGCTGGCGCTGCCAACGCTCAGCAATCTGCCGGATGAGAAGCAGGAGCCGTTGACGGCGTCCTGACCGGGTGTCTACAGCAGGTGGAACGGGCTGGCTTCGTCCAGTCCGTTGGGGGTGAGTCGGCCGATTTCGAGATCGACAAGCTGGTTGGAAGGGCGCAACTGGGCTTGCTGGACTTGCAGGTAGTTCGTCGTCAGGGCGACGCCGTTTTCCATGGTCACCGCGCTCAGGCGGCGGCCGATCTGGCGTTCGCGATAGGCCAGGTTTTTCTTGTCGGCGAGTTCGCGGAGCAGACGGGTGCGGCGTTTGCGTTCCGCCAAACGAACTTGGGGCAGGGCAGAGGCAGGGGTGCCGGGCCGTTCGCTGTAGGTGAAGACGTGGAGATACGTGAAGGGCATCCGCTGAATGAAATCATAGGTTTGGCGAAATTCGTCTTCGGTTTCGCCTGGGAAGCCGGTCATGACGTCGGCGCCGAAAGCGGCTTCGGGCATGAGGGCGTGGGCCTTGAGGAGGCGGTCTTCGTAGTGGCGGACCCGGTAGCGGCGCTTCATCCGTTTTAGGACTGTGTCGGAGCCCGATTGCAGCGGCGCGTGGATGTGTCGGGCGATGCGCGGCTCCGAGGCGATGAGTTCGATCAGGTCGTCGGAGAGGTCCATCGGCTCGATGGAACTGATGCGGAGACGCTCGACGCTGGTTTCGGCGAGCATGCTTCGCAGCAGACCCGAAAAACGCATCCGGTCGTGGCTGCGGAAGCCGTTTTCGCGTCCCCAGCGGCCCAAATTGATGCCCGTAAGCACGATTTCGGTGTAGTTCTGCGCCAAAAAACGCACCTGTTCGACGGCTTGCCCGGCCGGCATCGACCGGTTGGGTCCGCGTACGGAAGGGATGATGCAGAACGAACAGACGTTCGAGCAGCCGTCCTGGATCTTGAGGTTCGGGCGGGTCTTGCCGCCGAAAGCGTCTTCGACGGGCGAGGAGAGAAACTCAGAGGTTTGGAGGATGTCGCCGACGTGGATCTGGCCGTGGTAGTGGCTGTCGAGGATTTCGGGGATCTTTGTTTTGTGCGAATTGCCGACAACCCAGGTGACGCCGGGCAACTGGCTGAGTTCTTCGGGCGCGCGCTGGGCGTAGCAGCCCGTAACCAGGATGCGGGCTTCGGGGTTTTCGCGCCGGACACGGTTGATCGACTTGCGGACGTCGGCGTCGGCTTCGCTTGTGACCGTACAGGTATTTAGGATCACGAGATCGGCCTCGGCAACCGATGAGACTTCCAGGCCGTGACCCTCGAGCAGTCCTTCCAGGGCGGCTCCGTCGGCCTGCGTGGCGCGGCAGCCGAAGTTGCGGATGAAGACTCGTTGCAAGGCGGGATCCTGAAACCATTTTAGCGGAGGGGTAGAAAAGGCGTATTCCCCAGGACCTGATTGGTTGTAAGCAAATGACGCTATGGAACTTCCGCAGGGGTGTGCCGATGGAAGGTTAGCATGCCAACCGACCGAGTATTGTCACAGGACGAGATCGACTCAGTATTTCGCAAAGCGCAAAGCACTCTGCACACCGACGATCCGGCGCAGCGGGCGCAGCCCTACGATTTCCGGCGGCCTGACCGGATTGCGAAAGACCAGCTTCGATCGATCCACCTGCTGCATGACAACTTCGCTCGCAGCCTGGGGTCGAGTTTGTCGGCCTATTTGAGGGCGTATGTGATCGTGAATCTGGTGTCGGTGGAGCAGCTTTCGTTTCTTGAGTTTTCGCAATGCCTGCCGTCGCCGACCTGCATTGTCAGCCTGAACATGAAGCCGTACGACGGCAGCGCCATCCTGGAGCTGAACCCGAGCATGGTGTTTCCGGTGCTGGAGATGCTGCTGGGCGGTTCGGGCAAGAGCGTCTACAAGGTGGAGCGCGAGATCACCGAGATTGAGCAGAGCATTCTGGATGGCGTCTTCCGGATCATCCTCCACGACCTGAAGGAGGCCTGGGCGCCGATCACGAACATCAACTTCACGATCGACGCTCACGAAACCGAGCCGCAGTTGCTGCAGGTGCTGGCGCCGAACGAAGCCGTAGTGGCGGTGAGTATTGAGATCCGGCTGGGCGAGGTCTCGGGGATGATGAACCTGGGCATTCCGTCGATCATCATCAAGATGCTGCGGCAGAAGTTCGACCAGCAGTGGTCGGTGCGCAAGTCGGAGTCCAATGCCGACGAGCGGGCGCGGATGTGGGCGTTGTTGCAGCCGGCCAGGGTGAAGATGGATGCACGGCTGACCGGGCCGAAGATGACGGTGGAAGAGATGCTGTCCCTCGGCGAGGGGGACGTGCTGTGGTTCGACCACCTGGTGGGCAAGCAACTGGAACTGATGGTGAACGGCAGCCATAAGTACCGGGGCCAGGTGTTGCCGGTGGGGCAGAAGAAGGGGTTTCAGATCGAAGAGGTTTGTTTCGAGGAGCCGCGTCAGACGTAGAGCGGAGGCTCGCCCGACGGACGGGTTTTCCAGCGGCGGTGGATCCAGAGCCATTGGTCCGGGTATTCGCGGATGGCGCGTTCGAGTGCGGACTGGACTAACTGTGTGTCCTGGATTTCGTCGCCGGTGATCTCCAGGGGCGGGTAGAACTTAAGGATGAACCGGTGTTCGGCCGGCGACCAGACGGCGAAGCCGGGGATGACGGCTGCGCCGGTACGGGCGGCGAGCCGGGCGAGGCCGGAATCGACGCAGGCCTTGCGGCCGAAGAAATTGACAAAGACGCCTTTGCCCTGGGCGACGTTCTGATCGGCAAGGATGCCGACGGCGCGGTTTGCGTGCAGGGCGCGCAGGATTGGCCGCAGAATGTCGTTGCGGCCGATCACCTCGTTGCCGGACATCTGGCGCAGACGCGTGGCCAGCGAGTCGAGCAGCGGGTTGTCCAGGGGCCGGACGACGAACGACATCGGCTGGCTCATGAGGGCATGAGCGAAGGCAGAGAGTTCCCAATTGCCCAGATGGCCGGTGGCGAAGATGACGCCCTTGCCGCGCTTCAGGGCGTTTTCGAAGTGTTCATAGCCCTCGTAGCGGATCCAATGGTGGACGTTGGAATGGTTGATGTCAGGGAACTTGGCGACGGCGGTGAGGACGCGCGCCAGCGACCGGAAACACTCGTTCACGCGGCGGGGCCGTTCGGCGTCAGGCAGTTCCGGGCAGGCGAGCTCGAAGTTGCGCAGGGCCACGCGGCGGAGTTTGGGGATAAGCAGGTCCACCAAGCGCAGCAGCGTATAGGCGGCGTGTTCGGCGATCGGCCGGGGCATGAAGCGCAGCTTGAACAGTACCGTTCGGACGGCGATTGACTCGACGCGGTTCCTGAATGCTGAGCGCGGCACCCGATCCGCTATTCTATCCAGCCGCCGCCGAGGACGGTATCGCCTTCATAGAAGACGGCCGCCTGCCCGGGCGTGACGGCGCGTTGAGGCGAGTCGAAACGAACACGGACGCTGGACGGATTGTCCGTTGGAACCAGCACGGCCGGGGCGGCGGAGTGTTTGTAGCGGATCTTGACCTCGGCCTTGCGGTCGGCTTGGATAGGCGGGATCGAAACCCAGTTGACGCGGGCGGCGACGAGGGAGTCTCTGAGCAATTCGTCATTCGAGCCGACGATGACGCGCCGCGCGGCGGGTTCGGTGGCGATGACGTAAAGCGGTTCGGGCCGGGCGATGCCGAGGCCCTTGCGCTGGCCGACGGTGAAATGGTGGACTCCGGTGTGGGCGCCGACGCGCTTTCCTGAGGTATCAACAATCTCACCGGCGGCGGCCTGGGGTTCGATGCCCTGTTCGCGGAAGTAGGCCTCGATGAAAGCCGCGTAGTCGCCGTTCGGGACGAAACAGATCTCCTGGCTGTCGCCCTTGCTGGCGGTGGGCACGCCCAATTTTGCTGCCAGCGCGCGCACCTCGGGCTTCACCATCTCGCCGAGCGGAAACGTGGTTTTCGCCAGTTGCTCTTGCGTGAGGCCGAACAGGAAATAAGTCTGGTCCTTTGACTGGTCCACGCCGCGGCGCAGGCGGTAGCGGTTGACAGAAGGATCGAAATCGAGCCGGGCGTAGTGGCCGGTGGCGATGGACTGCGCGCCGATGCCTTCGGCGGTGGCGATGAACTGATCGAACTTGATGTGGTTGTTGCAGAGCGTACAGGGAATGGGCGTACGGCCGGCGAGGTAGTCCTCGACGAACGGCTTGACGACATCGGTTTCGAAGCGCTGTTCGAAGTTCAGCACGTAATGAGGGATGCCGATGTGGGTGGCGACGGCGCGCGCGTCATAGACATCGTCGAGCGAGCAGCAGCGGCCTGTGGGGCCTTCGGCCTGGACCTCGGGCAGGCGGCGCTGGTTCCAGAGCTGCATGGTGAGGCCGACCACGTTGTGACCTTCTGACTTGAGCATGGCGGCGACGGCGGATGAATCCACCCCGCCGGACATGGCGACGGCTATGAGGTCGGTTGCCATTTTACGGAGCCAGTCTCCTCAGCCGGGCGACGGCGCTTTCCAGGGCATCAACAAGTGCGTCGACCTGTTCGGCAGTGTTCGTACGGCCGAGCGAGAATCTGAGGCACGACTTGGCCTGGTCGCGCGACAGGCCCATGGCGGTGAGCACGTGAGAGGGGTTCACCGCGCCCGACGAGCAGGCCGCGCCGGTGGCGATGGAGAATCCCGAGAGGTCCAATGCGATGACCAGGGCTTCGCCGTCGAGGCCGTCGAAGGCGATGTTCGACGTGTTGGGGGTGCGCGGAGCGGCCGCGCAGTTTACCGTGGCGGCGGCGATGCGGGCCAGGACCGCTTGTTCGAGGCGGCCGCGCAGATCGTCGAGACGCGTCCGCTCGGTTTCGCCGTGTTCGTGCTGCCACTTCGCCGCCGAGCCCAGGGCGGCGATGCCTGGGACGTTTTCGGTGCCGGGGCGGCGTTCGCGTTCGTGGCGGCCGCCATACTGCATGCGTTTCAGCTTGACGCCTTCGCGGACGTAGAGCGCGCCGGCGCCTTTGGGTCCGCCGAATTTGTGGCCGGTGATGGAATACAGGTCAACACCGAGCGCGGCCATGTCGAGGTGGACCTTTCCAGCGGCCTGGACGCCGTCGGAGTGGACCGTGGCGCCGGCCTCGTGCGCCATGCGGGCGATTTCGGCGATGGGCTGGATGGCGCCGGTTTCGTTGTTGGCGTGCATGATGGAGACCAAGTCCGCGCCACCGGCGAGGGCGTGGCGGATGGCGTCGAGATCGACGATGCCGTGGGAATCCACGGCGACGCGAGTCACGCGCGCGCCGCGGCGTTCGAGTTCGGACGCGGCTTCGAGCACCGCCGGGTGTTCGATTTGAGAGATCACCAGATGGCTGGCCTCGATGCCGAAAAGCGCGAGGTTGTCGGATTCGGTTCCGCCGCTGACGAAGGTGACCTCCTTGGGCTGGCAGCCGAGAAGTTGGGCGACATTGCGGCGCGCGTCATCCACGGCCCGGCGGGCGGCCTGGCCGTCGGCGTGGATCGAGGTCGGGTTGCCGAAGCAGGCCAGGGCGGTTTGGGTAAAGGCGTCCATGGCCTCGGGCGAGACGGGCGTGGATGCGTTGTGGTCGAAGTAGCAGCGCATGGGCATTGCGTTGGAAGCGGCGGCCGGGCGGATCCCCTCGATGCCGCGGCGGCGCCTCTCACTATGATGGTAACAGGACATGGCGAAACCACCTCGAACCGCGTCGAGATCCGGCATCGTGACGCTGCTGACCGACTTCGGCACCTCAGACAACTTCGCGGGCGTCATGAAGGGCGTGATCGCGTCGATCGCGCCCGAGGTCAGCGTCGTTGACATCACGCATGACATCCTGCCGCAGCAGGTGAAGCAGGGCCGCTGGGTGCTGGGGCAAAGCTGGCGGTGGTTCCCGCGCGGCACGGTGCATGTGGCTGTGGTGGATCCGGGCGTGGGGACGGAGAGGCGGGCGCTGGCGGTGGAGGCCGCGGGGCATTTCTTTGTCGGACCGGATAACGGGCTGCTTTCAGATGCCGTCCGGATGGAAAAGGCCAAGGTCCGCCAGATCACCAATCGCGGGTGGATGCTGAAGGATGTCAGCGCCACGTTCCATGGCCGCGACGTCTTCGCTCCTGTTGCGGCGCGGGTGGCGTCGGGCGGGAGGTTTGCGGCGGCGGGCGGGGTTGTGGCCGATGCGACCTATCTTGGACCGATGGAGCCGGTGCGGACGGGCAAGCGGTTCTGGACGGGCGAGGTGGTTCACGTGGACAGGTTCGGCAACCTCATCACTAACCTGACGCCGGCAGGCGTTCCGGACCTGCTGGCGAGGCCGGCGGTGTTCAAAGCCGGATTCCAGCAGATTGCCGGGCTGTCGGCGACTTACGGGGCGGGGAAGCCGGGCGAAGTGATCGCGTTGATAGGCAGCCACGGCGGTGTGGAGTTGTCGGTGAATTGCGGCAGCGCGGCCGGGGCGCTGGGCCTGGTGCTGGGTTCGCCGGTGGATGTGGAGATCCTGTAGGCAATGCCTGAGTTGCCGGAAGTCGAAGCCGTGGCGGCGCGTCTGAGGCCGCTGGTTCAGGGTGTGCGAATCGTCAGTTGCGGGCAGTTCCGCCCGACGACGGCGAAGGGCGCGGACAGTGCGATCGGGCGAGTGGTCGAGAGGATTGACAGGCGCGGGAAACACATCCTGGTTCGATTGGACGGCGGCGTATTTCTGCGCGTCCACCTGAAGATGACCGGCAACCTGACCGTCATCCCGGATGCGCGGTTGAGAGCATCCACCGTGCGGGCATGGTTCGAGTTTGAAGACGGCAGGGCGATGGTTCTGGACGATCCGCGGGCGCTGGGACGGGTTTCCTTCCATCACGACGGCGAGGAGGCGGAGTTGTTCAGCGAACTTGGCCCTGAGCCGTTTTGCGCCGAGTTCACGTTCGAACACCTGCTACGGCGGATGCGGCTGTCGCGCAAGCCGGTGAAGCCGTTTCTGATGGACCAGCGGGCGGTGGCGGGTCTGGGCAACATCTACGCCGCCGAAGCGCTATTCGAAGCCAGGATCGACCCGAGGCGTGAAGCCCGGCGGATCTCTTGCGGGCGAATCTCCCGTCTGCATGGGGCGATTGTTGGGATTCTCCGCAGTGCGCTAGACTCGGCTTTACGGGCCTATTCCGAGCCTGGGGGCTTCACGGAGGGCGAGAATTTTCCCTCCGCCGTTTATGGAAGAGAAGGCGAACCGTGTCTGGCCTGCGGCAGAGCCGTCAAACGGATCGCCCAGGCCGGCCGCTCGACTTACTTCTGCAGCGCCTGCCAGCGATAGTCCAGAGACAAACCGAATGAGTTATCAATCAAGAGCCGCCGAGTTCCGGGAGAAGCTTCAGGACAGGGTGATCGTGGCCGATGGCGCCATGGGCACGATGATCTACTCGCGCGGCGTGTTCATCAACCGCTGTTTCGACGATCTCAATCTGAGCGCGTCTTCGCTGGTGAAGGAGATCCACGAAGAGTACATCAAGGCCGGCGCCGAGATCATCGAGACCAATACGTTCGGCGCCACCCGGCTGAGGCTGGCCAATTACGGGCTGGCGGACAAGGTGGATGCGATCAACCGCGCAGGCGTGAACCTGGCGAAGGAAGCCGCCGAGGGCAAGCCGGGCGTGTTTGTCGCCGGGGCGATGGGTCCGCTGGGTGTGCATCTGGAACCGCTGGGGGCGACCTCGTTCGCGGAGGCCAGGGAGTCGTACAGGGAACAGGCCGAGTCGCTGGTGGATGCGGGTGTCGACCTGATTGTCCTTGAGACCATCTCCTCGATTGCCGAGATGAGGGAAGCCCTGGAAGCGGCGCGCGAAGTGGCCGGCACGCAGATGGTGCTGGTCGCGCACCTGACGATCGACGACTTCGGTTACCTCCACGACGGCACAGATACCGAGACCTTCGCCAAATTCCTGGACGCTTCGCCGGCCGATGTGGTCGGCATCAACTGTTCGGTCGGGCCCAAAGCCACCCTCGAAACGCTCGAAAAGGTGATGCTCTACACCAAGAAGCCGCTGTCGGCGATGCCCAATGCGGGCCATCCGACCAAGGTGGAAGGGCGCAATATCTATCTGAGCTCGCCCGAATATCTGGCGCAGTATGCGCGGCGCATGATCTGGGCGGGAGTGAAGATCGTCGGCGGTTGCTGCGGCACTACGCCCGAGCACATCAGGAGCATCAAGGGCGAGGCGAAAAGCCTGCAGCCGGGCCACAAGTCGATCCAGGTGACCGTCGAATCGCCGCAGGCCAAGGCCGAGGCGATGCCGGCGATGCCGGCCGAGCGCAAGTCCGGTCTGGGGGCGAAGATTGCGTCGGGCAAGTTCGTCGCATTTGTCGAGATCCTGCCGCCGCGCGGCGTGGATGCGGCGAAAGAGATTGCCGGGTCGAAGCTGTGCCGGGATGCGGGCATCGACGCCATCAACGTACCCGACGGGCCGCGTGCCAGCGCGCGGATGTCGGCGCAGGTCACCTGCCAGTTGATCGAGCGCGACGCGGGCATCGAAAGCGTGCTGCACTTCTGCTGCCGCGACCGCAACATCCTCGGCATTCAGTCCGAGTTGCTGGGAGCCCATGCCGCGGGCATCCGCAACCTGATCTGCATCACGGGCGATCCGCCGCGGATGGGCTCCTATCCCGATGCGACCGCGGTGTTTGACGTGGACAGCATCGGGTTGGCCAACATCGTCAACAACCTGAACCACGGGCTCGACATCGGCGGCAATCCGATCGGTTCGCAGACAGCGCTGCTGCTGGGCGTCGGCGCCAACCCGGGCGCGCTGAACCTGGACGAGGAAGTGGAACGGACGCGGTGGAAGGTGGAGGCCGGCGCCGAGTTCATCGTCACCCAGCCTGTGTTTGAGGTCGGGCTGCTGGAACGGTTCCTGAAGCGGATTGAGGGATTCAAGATTCCGCTGATCTCCGGTATCTGGCCGCTGACCAGCCTTCGAAACGCCGAGTTCATGGTGAACGAACTGAGGGTGCCGGTGCCCGAGGAGTTCATGGAACGAATCCGCACGGCCGATAGTCCTGAGAAGGCGCGCGCCGAAGGCGTGATGATCGCCCAGGAGATGGTGCGGCGGGTGAGGCCGATGGTCGACGGCGTCCAGTTGAGCGCACCGTTTGGCCGCTATGCGATGGCGATTGAGGTTGCCCAGGCCATTGGGCCGCGCTAAACTGGCGGGTTGCTCAACAGATAGCCGGATCTGAAACGAAGTGGCCACTGACCTTATCGAAATCGACCAGGAATTACCGTCGGAGGTCGCTATTGAGCGGGCCGCGGTGGCGATCCGCCGCGGTCAGGTGGTGGCGATCCCGACAGACTCGCTCTACACGCTGGTGGCCGACCCGTTCAACCTGCAGGCGGTGGGCCGGGTGTTCGACGCCAAGGGACGCGACGCGGGCCGGTCGCTACCGATGTTGGTGGCCGACCTCATGATGGCCGAGGATCTGGTGAAAGAAATCCCGGCGCGTTTCCAGTTGCTGGCCCGCAAGTTCTGGCCAGGACCGCTGACCATCATCGTGCCGGCGTCGGCGAAGGTGCCTCTGAAGGTGACGGGCAATACGGGGCGGCTGGGCTTGCGCCAGTCCCGGTCGCGCACCGCTCAGGCGATCATCGACTGGCTGGGCCAGCCGCTGATTTCCACATCCGCCAACGTGTCCGGCCTGCCCACCTGCCGCAGCGGCATTGAAGTGTTCGGCACCATGGACGGGCGGATTGACCTGGTGCTTGACGGCGGATCGTGTGTTGGCTCCGGCGCCACGACAGTGGATGTCACCGAGCCCTACTGGAAGGTGATCCGCGAAGGATCGATCACGGAAAAAGAGATCGCCGGCTGGCTCAAGGGATCATGAGGCCCCGCCGGCGCGGCTCCAGCGGGTGCGTTGCCGCCCCATCCAGAATCTGTCTAGACTGAGAGATCATCCAGCAGGGGACCATGTCATCGAGCCATCGCCCGGCAGCCAGACGAAAAAGCCAGTCCTCCTTTGGTGGAGAGAGGATCAGTTCGACCGTCTCCCGGCGTTCGCGCCGGCTGGCCGTATTCCTGCTAGGCCTGTGGATGGGGGGCATTGTTGCCATCAGTATCGCGGCGCCGGCGTCGTTCCGGTCAGTGGAGAAGGTGATGGCGGAACGGCCGGAGATTGTGACGGCGGCGACAGACAAACTCGGGCCGGTGACAATGCGCGACATTCTTCGCTATCAGGTAGCCGAAACCAATCGGATGATGTTCACGATCTGGGGCTGGGTGCAGTGTTTCCTTTCCCTGGCGCTGCTGCTGTTGCTGATATTCCTGAGCAACGCCGGCCGGCTGTCGCTGCTCTGTTCGGGCCTGATGGCGGCGGTGGCGGCGCTGGCGAACTTCGTCCTGATCCCGCGCATCGTCGAACTGGCGCGGACCAACATCAAAGGGGTAGGCAGCGCGGAACGGTTTGAGCTGATGCACTCCGGATTCACCACTTTTCAGGCGACCATCCTGGTGCTGGGGCTAGTTCTGCTTTTTAGCCTTTTTCGCAGGCGGGAGCGGACCGGCGGCGGATCCCGCGCGTTCTGACGGAGAATCCACCAGGTCGACGCGATCGATGACGCCGATCACCGCGGCATCGATGGGGGCCTGTTTGTGGCCCGCGGCGGTGAACGCCGCAAAGCCGTCCAGCACCAGCAGCACGCGGTCGCCGACACCCGCGCTGACGCTGTCTACGGCCACCACGGGCACGCCGCGGTCCCGGCCGTCGAGTTCGAGCGGTTGCACGAGCAGCAGTTTGCGCCCTTCGTGAGTGGGGTGCTTCTGGGTTGAGGTGATGTCGCCTATCACCTTGGCGATGAGCATGGGCTGTTAGCTCCCCCCGGTCTTCCGCTTGCCGATGTTGACCTCGTCGACGATGCCCACGATGGTGGCGTCGGATGGCACTTCACGGCCGCTGAACGGAAAGCTGGCCTCGCGGCCGCGGACCCAGTAAACCGTCTCGCCGGCGCCGGCGCCGGTCGAGTCAGTGCAGATGAGCACCTTGCCGGTCTTGTCGCCAGATGCGGAAATGGGCTGGACCAGCAGCAGCCGCTGCGTTTCCAGCCCAGGATTCTTAATTGTCGACCAGATCTTCCCGATCACTTTGCCGAGGAACATGGCATGACGCCTAGCCGGCCGCGTCCAGCGAAACTTCGTCGACGATGCCGACGATGACGCAATCCACAGGCTTGTCCTTGCAGCCATCGGCCATGCGGGCCGACGAACCGCTTACGGTGAAGACCAGTTCGCGATTGCCGGCGCTGACCGTATCGATGGCGATGACGTAACCGGATTCATCCTTGCCGTCAGGAGTCACAGGCTTGACGATGAGCAACTTGTGCCCTTCGAGGCGCGGATCTTTCCGTGTGGCGACCACCGTCCCCACGACGCGGCCCAATATCATGACCTGGTGAGTCCTTTATTCAACGCTCGAAGCTCTTACTTCGAGGCTTTGCCGATTGGCAGAACTTCTTCCAGGCTCGGGTGCGGGCGCGGGATCACGTGGACCGCAATCAGTTCGCCGACCCTGCGGGCAGCGGCGGCGCCGGCGTCGGTGGCGGCGCGCACCGCGGCCACATCACCGCGAACCAGGGCCGTCACATATCCCGAACCGATTTTCTCCCAGCCGACCAGGGACACCTTGGCGGCCTTTACCATCGCGTCGGCCGCTTCGATCATGGCGATCATGCCGCGCGTTTCAATCATTCCGAGTGCTTCACCCATCGAGTGTGTCTCTCCTAAAAATCAGAAACTCAAATCCTATCCTACCGAATCGTCTTAGGCCAAACCGCGCGCGCGGAGGGCCTCTTCGACAAGGCCGATGAGCTCTTCCCGCGTCACTTCAAATTTCTCGCCGCCGGCCTGAGCGCCCAGCATGTCCTCGGCCGAAACCGGGCAGCCGGGTTCGACTCCGGCACGCTGCTTCACGCCATAACGGGTGCGCGACTCGAACAGCTTGTTGACTTCTTCCCTGGGCAGCACGGTGGGTCCGCCGAGCAGTTCGGCCACCAGCGCGATGCGCGCGTAGTGCTCGGTGGTCTCCATGCGGTAGAACGCCGAGTAGACATCGGGGCCGTAGCAGGTGGCGCCGTGGTTGGCCATCAGGATGGCATCGTATTTCGGGATGTAAGGCACCATGCCGTCGGTGAGGGCGTCGGTGCCGGGCAGGCCGTAGTCGGCCAGCGGGACGCAGCCGAGTCCGATGATGACCTCGGGCAGCAGCGCCTGATTCAGAGCCCGGCCGGCGGTGGCATAGCCGGTGGCCACGGGCGGGTGGGCGTGCACCACAGCCTTGATGTCCGGCCTCATCCTGTAGATCAGGAGGTGCATGGCAATCTCGCTGGTCCGCTCTTTGCGGCCCTCGATCTTGTTGCCCTCCATGTCGCAGATGATCAGGTCATCGACGGTCAGCATGCCTTTGCTGGTGGCGGTGGGGGTGCAGAGTACGCGGTTTTCGTCAAGCCGGACAGAGATGTTTCCGTCGTTGGCGGCAACCCACCCTTTCTGGAAGACCAGGTGACCGACAGCGACGATGTCCTGTTTCAGTTCTTGGAGTGACTTAGACATCTGAATCACCGATTGTATCAGACCCGTCCTTCAGATTATCCCCCATCCTTGCCCGCAGGCGCGCGTTTCCTGGATCGAATTCGCGCCTCCGGACATCCTCAGAAGAGGTTTACCACATCATGAAACACTCACTGACCCTCCTTCTCGGAATTACACTTCTCGCCGGAGCCACGGCCTGCGCCCAGCAGGGCCGGGTGAGCCCGCACGAGACCACGTCGGCCGTCCTCGGCGGCAAAAAGATCACCATCGAATACGGCCGCCCCTACAAGAAGGGCCGCGTTATCTTCGGCGGCCTCGAGAAGTTCGGCCAAGTCTGGCGCACAGGCGCCGACGAGGCCACCACGATCGAAACCCAGGGCGACTTGATGCTCGGTTCCCTGCACGTCCCGGCCGGCAAGTACGCGCTGTTCACCATTCCCGACCAGACGGAATGGACCCTGGTGATCAACAAAGTCGCCAAGCAGTCCGGCGCCTACGAGTACGATGCCAAGCAGGATCTGGGACGGGTGAAGATGAAGGTCGAAAAGTCGCCGAAAGTGATCGAGCAGCTCACCATCTCCATCGAGGGCCAGGGCAACCGCGGCACGCTCAAGATCGCCTGGGACGAGACGGTGGCGTCGATCCCAGTGATGATGCACTAAGGCGCTACGGCATCTCGAACGCAATGAAGCGGAGGCGTCCGTCCCGTTCCACCTGAACGGCGACGGAATCTCCGCTTTTGAATTTCGAGAGGACCTCGCGCAGGCGGGCCACCGTTGGCGTCGATACGCGGTTGACGGCGTAGATGACGTCGCCGGCTCTGAAGTTGTCGTCAAGGATGAGCGAGTCGGCGCTCCTGGCCGCTACCAGCACGCCCTGGTCGCGGCGCACACTGATGATTTCGTCGCGCAGCCGCTGAGTCAGGTCCACGGCGAAGATGCCCAGTTCGCTGATGAGGTTTTCCTCGCGGCTGGCAAGTTCGGCGAATTCGCCAGACTGATTTGGCCTTTCCACAACCGGCACGTCGGTTTCCAGTTCGGTCCGGCCCCGGAGGATTTTGAGCCGCACCTTTTCGCCGATCGCCGGACGGTAAATGTTGACGTTGAACTGGCGGGCGTTTTCCATCGCCTTGCCGTTCAGTGCGCTGATGACGTCGCCCACCTGGAGTCCCGCCTTACCGGCCGGACCTTCGTATTCCACGTCGGTGACAACCACGCCCCATTGCTGCGGCAGTTTCCAGCCCCTGCCCATCGCGGGCGTCACCGTCTGCACCGTCACGCCGATGTCGCCGCGGATCACGCGGCCTGACTTTTTGATCTGCTCGACGACGTTGGCCACGATGTTGCCCGGCACGGCGAAGCCCAGCCCCTCGCTGCCGCCGGATTGCGACAGGATCAAGGTGTTGATGCCCACCACCTTGCCCTCGGTGTTCACCAGCGGACCGCCGCTGTTGCCAGGGTTGATGGGGGCGTCGGTCTGGATGTAGATCATCGGATCGTCGGCCTTCAACTGGCGCGCGGTCGAGCTGACGATGCCCATCGTCACCGAGTTGTCCAGACCCATCGGATTGCCGAAGGCGAGCACAATTTCGCCCTGTTCGACGAGGTCGGAATCGGCCAGTTCGAGCGCCGGCAGGTCGGCGACGTCGACCTTCAGCAGCGCGATGTCGGTCTCCAGGTCGAGTCCGGCGATCTCGCCGCGGACCACCCGGCCGGCAGGGCTGACCGCTGAGCGTAACGGGTTGTCGCCCGGTCTCGGCGGCGCCGGCGCTGGAAGAGTCACCTGAACCCTTTGCGCGCCGACGACGACATGGGCGTTGGTGACAATGTAGCCGCCCGCGCCGATCACCACGCCAGACCCCGAACTCTGCTGGCGCGCGGCCACGCCCGCCTCGCCGGCCTCTTCATAGTCCAACTGGCGGTAGCCGACGGCCATTACCTTAACGACAGAGGCGCCCACACGCCGGCTCAACTGCTGAAAGCTGCTGCTTAGACGATCCAGGCGCGTCTGCGTCGGCATGGGCTGGGCATGCAGCGTGCAAGCGAGAAGAACCGCTGCGGCGGCCGGCATCAATGTTCTCAACGCGAATCCCCCGTTTCGTCCTATTCTATGCTCAAGTCAAGCTGTTTCAACCAGGAGATGACCCGAATGAAAAGACGCGAATTCATCCAGGCCGGCGCCGCCGCCACGGCCAGCCTCGCCTCGGCCGCGGCCCCGATGCCAATGGCCACGCTCGGACGCTCAGGCTTGAGGGTCTCGCGCCTCGTCGTCGGCGGCTACCACATGGCCGTGAAAGGCGAGGAAACGGCCACCAGTATCATCCACCGCGCCATCGACCTGGGCGTCAATTTTTTTGATTCCGCCAACCTCTACCACAGGGGCTTGAGCGACGAGATCTACGGCCGCGCGCTGGCCGGCGGCAAACGGCAGAAGGTGATGCTGATGACCAAGTGCGAGGACTACTCGCGCGACGGGTCAATGAAGATGCTGGAAAGCCAGCTCCGGCGGATGAAGACCGACTATATCGATCTCTGGCAGGTCCACCAGGTGAGCGAACTGAGCGAGGCCGAGCAGGTGCTGGGTCCGAACGGCTCGCTGGAGACCTTTGTCAAAGCCAAAAAGGAAGGCAAGGTCCGGCACATCGGCTTCACCGGCCACCGCGATCCCCAGGTGCATCTCAGGCTGCTGAACGGATCGAGTGAATGGGAGACCATTCAGATGCCGATAAATTTGATCGATCCGCACTATCTGAGTTTCATTCTCAACGTGCTGCCCGCGGCCAGAAAGAAAAGCTTGGGCGTACTGGCGATGAAGTCGAACGCCATGGGCGCGATCGGCCGAAACAACGTCGCCCGCATCGAGGACTGTCTGAAGTTCACGCTCAGCCAGGACATCGACGCCCTGGTGTCGGGCGTTGAGACGGTCGAGCAACTGGAAGCCAACATCCTCACCGCCAGCACAATGACGAAGCTGACGCGGACGCAGATCGACCAGATGCTGGCCACAACGAAGAAGGGCCGCACTGGCGCGCAGATCGAAAACTACAAACGCCCGCCGGCGGGTGCGGCAGCGCGTCGGATACACAATGACGGAGAATCGGCATGATGTCGCATCCTCCCCAAAGCGCAACGCCCGTGCCTGATCTGAGCGAGAACTCCGGCATTGCCACCTCTGGCGCGCAGACCTGCGCTGATCTGATCGGAGCAATGAAGAATGGGATCAGAGTCAGCGGGGACATCCTGTCCACCGGGATCGTCTGGGCGGCTGAAGAGGAGCCGGCTACAGCCGCCTCAGCGCCACGCGGGCCGGTGCGCCGTCAGAGCCGGTGAGTTTCATCGGCAGGCAGGCCATCTCGTAACGGCCCGGCTCGACCTGACTCAGGTCCAGACCCTCGATCGCCCAGATGCCGGCGCCGAGGATCGCCTCGTGCGTTTCCACCATGTCGGTGTGGAAGCCGCCGATCGAGAGGTAATCGACGCCGACTGTCCTGACGCCTTTCGCGGCCAGGATTTGCGCCGCCTCGCGGCTGATGTAGACGAAGTCCTCCTGGAAGCCGGGTTTGGACCACAGCTCATTTGAATTGCGCGTCTTGAACAGGATGCGCTCGCCGGCCGAGATGTCATCGGGCAATTCCTCGGGCCGGATCGCGACGGGGTCGTGGATCTCGACGACCCGCGCCTCTCCCATCACGGCGTCCAGCGGCAGCGCGTCCATGGAAACGCCGTCGTTGATGAAGTGGCGCGGGGCGTCCATATGGGTACCCACATGGACGCTCATGGCCATCTTCGACAGGTTGCAGATGTCGCCGCGGTCCATGAAGAGGATTTGCTCGATCACGGGCGCATCGTCGCCGGGCCAGACGGCCATGCCGGCCTCAACCGGGCGTGTTACGTCAATCCACTTGTTCGCCATGCGATTGATTCTCGCCTTACCGGTCGATCAGCGGGCGCAGCGGCCGCCAGTAGATGTTGCGGTAGGCCACCGGCCCGTGGTCGCCCTGCAGCATCAGCGGATTCGTTGCCGCTTCAGGGAGCGGCATGTGGGCGCGGGTGCCGCCTTCAACCTCGACGTCTTCCTGCACCAGGATGCCGTTGAACAGCACCCGCAGGAACTTCGCGTTTTCCACTTTCTTGCCAGATGCGTCGAAGCGCGGCGCCCGGAACCAGATCTGGTAGCTCTGCCAGTGGCCCGGAGGCCGCGAGACGTTCACCCTGGGCGCCGAGCCGCCCACGCCCTTGTTGGCGATCCAGCGATGGTAGATGCCGCCGGCGTCGGACGATTTCACAGGTTCGGTGGAGCCATAGCTGTCGAAGACCTGGACTTCATAGAGGCCGTGCAAATAGACGCCCGAGTTCGACCCCTTCGAGACCATCCATTCGAGATACAACTCCACGTCGCCGTGCTTTTCGCCGGTGACCAGATTCACCGTGCGGCCGGCAGGGCCGTTCAGGATGCGCTCGCCCGGGCCCTTGCGGCCGGTGAGCCGTGTGGGGCCGAGCAGGCGGTCGAAGAAGACCGTGGGCGAGGTGAACCACTCGTTTGGTTTGCCGGCGTCCTGGCCGTGCCAGCCCGAGAGGTCTTTGCCGTTCAGCAGCGGGGTCCAGCCCTGTTCGAGAAGGTAAGGCGCATCGCCGTGGTGTTCGCCGTCCTGGATGGGCGAATGCTGCTGGGCCGAAATGGCGAAGGCAAGGGAGAAGAGGAGCAGAAGGGCGCGAATCATGCGGACATGATATCTCAGCGCTTCCTGGTGGTGGCGGCCTTCTTTTTGACCGGGGCCTTCTTGCGAACCGGGGCCTTTCGGGCACGGGCCGGAGCGGACTGGGTGATCTTGTACCCGAAACCGGACCACGCCTCCAGATCCGACTGATCGATCTCGAAACCGGCGGCGCCCGAGTTCTTCATTGCGGGTTGGGGCGTCTCGCCCTCTTTCAACGTCCAAACGAACTCGCATCCGGCGGCGCAGGGGCGGCTTGCCCCGGCCATCCATGTGGCGAGGACGCGACTGGGGATGCCCGGCTGCACCGTGGCGCCGGGCGCGGTTTCGACGACGACATATCTGCCCGCAGCCTGCGCGGCCGCGGTGGTTGGCTCCAGATTGTCGTGGATTGCGTAGAGGGCGCGGATGACGGGCGAAATGCGCAGGATCTCCTGCAGGACCGCTGGCGTAACCGGCGGCAGGTCGAGCGTCAGGTCGATGGCGTATTGATCGGCGAACTCGGCCGCCATGCGCAGGAAGGGTTCCAACGGCTGGCTCACCGGAGGCAGGATCAGACGTGCGCGGTTGAAGCGCGCCAGAGCCAGCGAGCGGAACCAGGTTTGCCAGTGCTCGCGAGGCAAATCCATGTCGCTGGACGACACAGCCCTTCTGACGCCCCGGATGGCGAGTTCCGCCTCGCCCCTGGATGACGCCACCACGCCTCGCCTGCTGATCGACCCGGCGGCGTCGACCAAAGCGTAAAGCAAGGCCTTGGGGCTGCCACCACGGATCAACGCACCCTGGATCTGATAGCTCTCCAGTTTCAAGGCCATCGATTGTTCGACCGAATGCCGGAACGCCGTGCTCGCCAGTTTGCGTGCTTCAATCGCCGCACGGACTTCGGCCCGGCCGGCCTCGACCGGCCCTGAAGCTGCCAGCGCCAGCCCAGGCGCCGCCAGCGCCAGAAATGCGGCTAGCAGCTTAATCCGCAACTTGCTGCACCCGCCGGGAGAGGAGAATAGGCCGCATTCCATCACTGTCCCATACCCGGCGAGTCGAATCCAAATGACACGAAGGATAGCGCGGTTGGATAGAGGGAAGGGCGTCGGGTGGTGCGCCGTGGTTTGCGGGCCGCCCACAGGAATGGTTGACCAAACGAATTCATTGATAAGCAAGTTTTTTATTTTCAATCACTTAGAAAAGTGTAAGCCGGTCGGCGGCGCTGGAGTACGGGGCGAAGATGTGTCGAAGAAAATTCTTGAGATTGTAGCGTTCCTGTCACAGTATTGAAACAGAGAGAAGATGAGCTTCCGGAACCGCATGGCCGTCTGGCTGCTGGTGATGCCCGCGTGGGCAGGTGGGCCCGTGACCCTCGGGCTCTCCATCGGTGAAGAATCCGACAATCTGCCGGTGGCTGTGCTCTCGGCGATGAAAGCCGAGACGGGCAGGATCCTGAAACCGGCCGGGGTGCAGATCCGATGGAGCGATACCGTCGATCTGTCCAGGGAGGCGCCGAACCGGCTGGTGTTGGTGCGATTGGTGGGGGTCAGTTCGGCGGGTGTGGCGTTGCGGGGCGCCGAAGGGGTGCTTGCTGTCACCCACATGAGTGATGGTCGGATTCTGCCGTTCGTCGACATGGACGTCCAACGCGTGGCGAGGGTGATTGAGCGATTCGGGGTCGTCGGGCGGGCGCAGGAGTATGGGCGCGCACTAGGGCGAGTGCTGGCGCATGAGCTTTATCACGTCCTGTCGGGCAGTGTGGAACATGACAGCGAAGGGGTGGCGAAGAGCGCCCTCAACGGGGTGGAACTGGTGCGGAGCGAACTCAGTCTGTCGGAAGGCGCGTGCCGGCGAATCCGCGAGGCGCTGGGCCTGATGGGCACACCGTAGACCCCGGTCCCTGAACGAAGCCAGGATCATCGAACGGGATGGCGGGTCCCCGGCCGGACCGCGCTGCGAGCGGGTCTGATGGACGCTAAGATGGCTGTAATGGAGACGAGCTACTCAGAGCCGGTTCGCAGCCTGCTTGCGCGGCCTCATGACGCGATGGCGCTGGTCTGCCGGCGCAAGCCCGTGCCAGGGGCAACGGCGGTGCTGGTCAAGGCTCGCCCGGCGGAGTGGTTTCCCGGCGCGCGCCACCCCGAGGCGGCGTTGTCGGGATTGTGGCTGCGGTTCGGCGAATGGGACAGGGCGCACGAGATCGCCCAGGACCTGCCGTCGGCCGAAGGCAGCTACTGGCACGCCATCATCCACCGCCAGGAGCCCGATGGCTGGAACTCGGGCTATTGGTTCCGCCGGGTCCGGCTGCATCCGGTCTTCACCCAGCTTGCCGCTGAGGCCGGTCGGCTTGCGGCGAAGCGGCCGGAAGCGCGTTTCACAGTGAAAGACGATTGGGATCCGTTCGCCTTCATCGACTACTGCGGCGGGCCTGCATCGAAGGCCGGAACCGCCGCCGAGGCGCTGGCGCTCGAGATTCAGGAGGCCGAGTGGCGGCTGCTGTTTGGCTGGTGCGTGAGAGGATGAAAGGGTGAAACGCTGGATCATTGGGTTGGTCCTGGCGGCCGTCGCCGTCTTTGCGTTTGCCTGGACCAGAAAGTCAGCCCCTAAGGAAGTTCCCGTCGTGAAGGCGGTACGCGCGCCGTTGCTGAGCCTGATCTCGACCAACGCCACGGTCGAGCCATTCGAGTGGCGCGCCGTGACAGCCGGCATGGCGGGGCGGATCGGCCATGTTCTGGTGAAGGTCAACGACCAGGTGCTCGCCGGCCGGGTGCTGGCGATGGTCGACAACCCTGCGCTGGAAAGCGAGATTGCCGCCGCCGAAGCCAACTACCAGCAGGCGGGAGCCGCGAACGACGCCGTCCAGCGCGGCGGACCCGCCCGGGAACGCGCCGAGATCGACGCTCTCGAAGCCAAACTGAAGTCCCAGATTGCCGCCGCCATTCGTGAGCGCGAGGCCACCGAACGGCTTGTCTCCAAGAACGCGGCCACACGTTCTGAACTGACAGCGGTTTCCGACCGCATCGCCCAACTCGAAGTGGAATTGAAATCGACTGCCGCACGGCGGGCCGCGCTTGTCGATACACGGGATGCCATGCTGGCCGACAGCCGCCTGAAACAGGCGCGGAAGGAACTGGACGAAGTCAGCAGCCGGGAGCGGCGGTCGAACCTCCAGGCCCCGATCGCAGGCACCGTCTACGAACTGAGCGTCAAGGCAGGAGATTGGGTGGATCCGGGCAAGTTGGTGGCCAAGGTCGGCGACCTCTCGAAGCTGCGTCTCAGGGTTTTCGTGGACGAGCCCGATTTGGGGCGCGTCTCGGCGGGCATGAAGGTCAAGGTGAACTGGGACGCCTTTCCAGGAGAAAACTGGGAGGCGGTGGTGAGGCAAGTGCCAACGCAGGTGACGGCGATGGGGACGAGGATGGTGGGCGAAGTCATCGCCGAAATGCCGAATCCCGGAGCGCGCATCCCTAGCGGTGCGAATGTGAATGTCGAGATCGAGGCGGAAAAGGTGGATGGCGCGCTGACGATTCCCAAGGAAGCGTTGCGGCGAAAGGATGGTTTGCTTGGCGTGCTGGCCGTTGAGGATGGAATTCTGAAGTGGCGGACTATCCGCACGGGCATCTCCAGCCTGTCGTCGGTACAGGTGGTCGACGGCCTGAAGGAAGGCGAGGCGGTGGTTTCCTCAAGCGATCCGCAATGGGCGGAGGGGATGAAAGCCGCGCCGGTGGCACGGGCGGCCGGCGGCTAAGCCCGTTTAGGCGCTGGAAGCAGGGGTAGCTCGCGGTCTTCGAAATACCGGGAGCCTGGATCGGATTCCAACTCCATCTTTTCCAGGGCATCCACGCCCTGGGCCGTGATCTGGAACCGGTTGTCGTCCGACCGGATCACAAATGTCCTTTCCCGCAGGTACCAGAGGGTGAATTCGACCTGTTCACGGTTGACGCTGAGCACATCCTCAAGCTCAAAGACGGTCAGCGTGGGCGTGTGAGGATCGGCCGCCCGTTTCTGGAACAGCGCTGCCAGGATGCCCTGCCGCTTACGCCTTTCCCCGGCCAGTCCGGTGACTGGCGGCGAATTCTTGAAGACGCTCCAGATCGATTTGAGCGAAGTGTTACGCGCGAGATCGTAAGCCGCCCTGGCGGCCTCGTCACTTAGGATTTTGTAGGCGGCGACGAGTTGGCGGAACTTCGATTCGTCCCCGGTGGACTGGTTGTCTGGATGGTAGATCTGGGCCAGCAGCCGGTAGGCGCGGTTGATCATATCGCCATTGGCTTTAGGGTGGACCTGCAGAAGTTCATAGTAATCAACCGATCCATCGCCGAGGATGGCTGCCTGGACTCCGGGGTCCTCGGGTGTGGCGCCAGGCAGTTCGAAGGCGACGCCAAAACGGTAGAGGCCGCTGTTGGTCCGCCGGGACCAGGCGACCCGGCCGTGCGGCGGCAGCGGCCCAAGCGCCGATTTCATCTCTTCGCTGGCGTCGAGAAGAACTCGAATCCCAACCTGCACAGGGTAGCGGCCCTGAATGCCGATGCCGGCCTCCGCCGTATCCACCAGCACGGTCGAAAGCCAGCCGCCGCCGCTGCCGTCCAGCGGGCGCAACTTGACCTCCACCGGGGGAACCCGGCTGTTCCGGCTCTTGCGCCTTCTCTCAGGGGTCTGGTCTGCTGGCATCGCCATCCACCACCATTGTGGGGGCTGGCAGGCGTCTGACCTATCGGCAATTCACCCTAGATTGTTCTCCGTCGCTTACCCGTACCATTGCGTGTTGGTAATAGCCCAAATGGGATATCGGGACCGCCCGGAACGGCAACGCCGGGGACTATTTGGCCTCGGCGGGAGCTGGGGCGGGCGCGGCTGGAGGACCGAAGTAAGAGTCGGCCAGAGACGACTTGGCGGCCGATTTGATCTCCGTGATCGCCTTTTGCGCACCTTCCGGCGCCAGTGCCTGCTCGATCTCGGCCTTGACGTCGTCCAGGGTTTTTGCCGTGCGGGACTGAACCTGAATCAGGTGGTAGCCGAACTGGGACTTCACGGGCTGGCTCACCTCTCCAACGGGTTGGGTGAAGACGGCATCCTCGAAGACCGGCACCATCTGGCCGCGGCCGACCGAGCCGAGATCGCCGCCCTGGGCGCCGGAACCGGTGTCGTCGGATTCGGCCTTGGCCACGGCGGCGAAATCCTCGCCACCGGCGATCCGTTTCCGCAATTCCTGGGTCTTGGCGAGAGCCTCCTCCTCGGTGAGGTCTTTCTGGTCGGGTTTGAGCGGGACGCGAGAGCCTTTGAACCGGATCAGGATGTGGCGCGCGGTGGCCTGGTCGTACTCCTTCTTATGCTCCTCGTAGTATTTCGCGAGATCCTCGGCGGAGGGCTTGGCGGCGGCGAGCAGATCCTGATAGAGGAGGCTGGCCAGGAGATTGTCCTGGTTGAGGCGGATCTGTTGCTGGACGGCCTGACGGCCGTCGATGCCGCGGCGGCGGGCCTCCTGGGCGAGCGTACGGATCTCGACGATTCTCTCGGCGAGGCGGCGCTTGCCGCCCTCGGCCTGCACGTCCTTCTGCACATTGGCCGGCAGAGCGGCTACAAGGCCTTCAAACTCGGCCTGGGTCATTGATTCGGCGCCGATGGTCAGCACGACCGGCGAAGCGGGCTGCGCCGGCTTGGCCGGGGTGGCGGCTTTGGCTGGAGCGGCGGCCTTTGCGGGAGCGGCTTTAACGGCGGCAGGCCGGGCGGCGGCGGGTTTGGCGGCCTGAGCCGGCTTGGCCGGCTTCGGTGGCGCGGGGGCAGGCTGTGCCCACACGGCGGCAGCCAACAGAGACAATAGGGAGATCCTCATAATCCCATGTTACCCCGCGGAACGAGCATGTCTGAACGAACCTCCTCGCGCCACACGCGCAAGCCGGACCTACCCAAAGGCCCATCCAACTGGAAGGCCGTCTGGCCTGACATTAAAGAACTGATTCGTCCCCGGCGCGGCCAGTTGGCCCTGGGACTGGTCCTGATCGTGATCAGCCGCGTGGCCGGGCTGGTGCTGCCGGCATCGACGAAGTACCTGGTGGACGATGTTCTGGTGAACCGCCGGACGGAATTGCTGGAGCCCATCATCCTGGCCGTGCTGGCTGCCACGGCCGTGCAGGCGGGCAGTGCATTCTGGCTGACACAACTGCTGTCGAAATCGGCCCAGCGGCTGATCGCCGAACTGCGCTGCAAGGTGCAGGCCCACGTCAACCGGCTGCCGGTGAACTACTTCGACGCCAACAAGAGCGGGCAATTGGTTTCGCGCATCATGAACGACGTCGAGGGTGTCCGTAATCTTGTGGGCACGGGGCTGGTGGAGTTTATCGGCGGGCTGCTGACGGCCGCGCTGAGTTTCTTTGTGCTGATGCGCATCAGCTCCACGATGACGTTGATGGCTTTGGCTGTTGTGGCCGCCTTCTCCCTGGTTCTGCGCTATGCCTTCACGACACTGCGGCCGATTTTCCGCGAGCGGGGCAAGATCACGGCCGAGGTGACGGGGCGGCTGACCGAATCGATCGGCGGCATCCGCGTGGTGAAGGGTTACCATGCCGAGTCGCGCGAAGACAGGGTATTCGCCGAAGGAGCGGGCCGCATCCTGGCCAACGTGCTGAAGTCGATCACCGGGGTGAGCCTGCTGAGCCTGTCGGCGACGACGCTGATGGGCGCTGTCGGCGGCGTGGTGATGTACATGGGCGGCCGGCAGATTATCGACGGCAGCCTGACGCTGGGCGGGTTTGTCACCTTCATGGCATTCATGGCGTTTCTGGTGGCGCCGGTGTTCCAGGTGGTGGGGATCGGCACGCAACTCACCGAAGCCATCGCCGGGCTGGAGCGGACCCGCGAACTGCTCGACGAACAGCAGGAGGACGCAGGCGGCGCCCGCGTAATGGAGATGCCGCCGGTGGCCGGCAAGGTGGAATTCGAAGATGTCCACTTCCACTATGAAGAGGGCAAACCGGTGCTGAAGGGCATCAGCTTCGAGGCCGGGCAGGGCACGGTGACGGCGCTGGTGGGTTCGTCCGGTTCGGGTAAGTCCACCACCATCGGCCTGATCGCGGCGTTCTACCGCCCGACGCGCGGGCGTGTGCTGGTGGATGGCGTTGACCTCGGAGGAGTCAAACTCGGCTCTTACCGGAGCCAGTTGGGCGTGGTTTTCCAGGAGACCTTTCTTTTCGACGGAAGCATCCGGGAAAACGTCGAGTTCGGCCGTCCGGGGGCCACCGAAGAGCAGATTCTGGAGGCATGCAGGCTGGCTCGGGTGGACGAGTTTGCCGAACGCTTCGAGCAGGGCTACGATACCGTGGTCGGCGAGCGTGGCGTGAAGCTGTCAGGCGGGCAGAAACAGCGCGTTTCCATCGCCCGCGCCATTCTGGCGGATCCGCGCATCCTCATCCTTGACGAGGCCACGTCCAGCCTGGACAGCGAGACCGAGCAACTGATCCAGCATGGCCTGTCGTACCTGATGCAGGGCCGCACGACCTTCGTCATCGCCCACCGGCTGTCGACCATCCGGCGCGCGGATCAGATCCTGGTGATGGAAGGCGGCGAAATCGTCGAGCGGGGCAACCATGCGGAGCTGTTCGCCTCACAGGGCCGGTATCACGAGCTGTATACGAAGCAGCACGGCCTGGAGCGGAATCTGTTCCTCGCCCCGGGAGAAGGGGATGCGCCAGAAACCGGGACCGAGGCTTAGACGATCTCGCGACGGAAGTGTTCGAGGGCGACGCGGACCAGTTGCGACCGGGTGCGGACGCCGGTCTTGGAGAACAACTGCTGGAGCGACGCCTTAATGGCGCTCTCCGAGACGCGAAGTTGTTCGGCGATTTCCTTGTTGGCCATGCCGTCGAAGACGCCGCGCAGGACGATGCGGTCGCGCTCGGTGAACTTCACCCGGCGGTTGGTCCCGGCCAGCGGGTGGTCGTTATCCGGGTGGGCGTATTTGGGATCGACGAACGTCTCGCCGGCAACGACGCATTTGATGGCATCCACCAGGGCGTCCGGGCCGTTGGTTTTCAGGAATACGCCGCCGGCCCCGTGGTTGAGCGCCTGACGGACCTCGGCGCGGGTCATGCCGACGGTCACAAACAGGATCTTCGCCCCGGACTGTTTCATCCTGGGCGAGAGGATCACCTCATTTGCCCTGCGGTCGCCGAGTTCGAAGTCCAGCAGCATGATGTCGAAGCCGCCCGCACCCAGGGCGCTGACGGCTTCCTCGACTGTCGAGCACTGGCCGACGACCTTAAAATCAGGCTGGCCATCGAACCACCGGGCGAGGCTCTCACGGAACAGAGCGTGGTCGTCAACAAGGAAAATCCTGGTCATGCGGAAATCTCCGAAGTGCGGAATTGCGAGTTGCGCTGGCCTTGCGCCCAGAGCTTGAGTCTGATGCACATCGTGCATCCGGCGGAGCCGGTCTCGTATGTAAGATCGCCGCCGCAGGAGCGTACCAATGCGCGCGAAATGAACAATCCGAGGCCGGAGGAGTGCGCGCCCGGCTGGAAGGCCCTGAACAACTGGTCAGGCTCCCTGACGCCCGGACCTGTGTCGAAAAGCCGGACACAAAGGCGGTCGCTCTCAACATTGACGCCGATTCTGATTGCCTTATACTCGGCCCGCTTCATCGCACGAATGCTGTTACGGGTGAGATTGATGAGCACCTGGAGCATGCTGTGGCGGTCGGCGTCGGCATAAGGCAGAGACTCGAAGGGCTCGATTTCCAGTTCGACGCCTGCGTCCCGGAGAGACGGGTTCATTACGATTTTGAACTCCGCAATCAGCGAGCGGATGTCGACGGGTTGTTGGGCGGCAGTCTTGCCGGCGGAAGCCAGTTCCGCGGTGGAGATCCGCGTCAGGCTCTCAGTGAGCGCGCTCAAGGCGGCAAGATCGTCGTTGCCCGACAGACCTGGGAGCCGCGAGAGGCTTGCCTGTGTGACAGAGATTGCGGCGCAGATGTTGCGGATCTCGTGCGCCATGGAACCCACCAGCACCCGGGTACTCTTCAGAAGGGTATGAAGGCTGGATTGCTGGAAGTCACGGATATCGTCTGAGGCGTCGGCGAGAATCGCCACCAGGTGGGCGCCATCCCCGGCGGCATAGGTTGCGAACCACACGCTCGCCCTGAACGGTTCGCCGTCCTGCCTGTGGCCGTCGATCAGAGCAGCGCTTCTCTGGCCGTGGCCCAGGTGTTTGCCGCCGGCGATGTCGGCCAGGTTCGGGAGAAATTGATGGATCTGCTGGCCGTGGAGAGTTCCGGCGCCTACGCCCAGCAGCGTTTCGGCCGCCTCGTTCGAGAGTCGCACCCGGCCGTGGCTGTCGATGGCGACCACGGCCGTGGGCATCGACTGCACCATTGAAACCAGCCGCTGCTCGGCTTCGAATCTCTGGCGTGTTTCCTCGGAGATCTGTGCGGCATGGCTCAGAATCGCCCTGCGTTTCCTGACAACTTCGCACCACAGGAACATGATCAGCGAGAAGACGGCTATGGTGGCCACCACGCGACTGGTCCAGCCAGTCGTCCAGGCGGTGAGCCCGATCTGCTCCCGGATGAAGGCGGAAACCAGCACCGCGGCCATCACATATCTCTGGGACACTGAGACCGCGGCGATGGCGATCGGGATCAGCATCATCCGGCCGAGTGGAAGGGGATGTGGGGTAAGGATATCGGCGATGACAAACAGCAGCAGGAACCTGGCGGCGAGGATCAGATTCTCGTGCAACTCCCGGCGGATCAGATAATCGAGCAACCGGTCAGCCAGCGAAGTTGAGGCGACGGATCCAACGATCCCCTCCTCAACATCAGTCACTGGCGCTGCTCGAATCACTGGCTCAATTCTGATGCCGGAGACTATCTTTTGTCCAGTCGCCAGCAGTGGGACTTGACTAGACGGCCCTGCACCTCTGCCGAGGGGCGCCCTCCGCGGTCTCACCAGCCGATGAACGGATCTGAACATGATTTAGCGATCACTAGTATGGCGCCAGAGGCGGGCCGTAGATTACCGGCCTCTTCGTATTTCTATCTAAAGATGGCAAAATTTAACGGGCAATCAATCTCCCTTGACGGTCAACGAGATAGCGCGATCCGCGCCACTCGATGGTGTTGCCGTGGAAGGCGGCGATCCAGGTGAGAAAGCTGAGCAGGTCCTGGAATGGCACGAACCACCAGTTCCTGCGGGTCAGGTTGTCGTTCAGAACTGCAACGGCCACTTCGTAGGCCGCCCAGGCCCGTAGGCCAGCGGCCGGGATCAGCGTCCACCAAAGAGCCGGCTCGACTGCCGCCAGGGCGACGGCTACAGGCAATGGATAGGTGAACAACTGTCCGGCGTAACCGGCCGGCCGGGACCGGCGAGTGGACCGGTTCCAGCGCAGGCGGTGGGTCAAACTTGCTATGAACTCCTGGCTGCCGATCCGGTGTTCGACCACGGCGCGCGAGAGGATGACGTCCCATCCGGCCGCCGCGGCGGACTGTCCAAGGACAAAGTCTTCCGCCAGGTATTGGCTGAGCCGATTCCAGCCGCCGGCATCGGCGATCGCCTGCTTTCTGGCCGCCGCGGTCGGGCCGACAGCGAAACGG